>JAUNIU010000198.1 GCA_030523265.1 Eubacteriales bacterium
GTTAGACACATTGCATGAATATCGTGATATGGTGGCACCATATGTATGCGATGTATCTGCCTATCTGCGTCAGGCGATCAAAGATGGTAAAAATATATTGTTAGAGGGACAGTTAGGTTCCCTGAAAGATCCCGATCATGGAATTTATCCAATGGTTACCTCCTCCTCTACGCTGGCGGCTTATGGTGCCATCGGTGCAGGGATTCCGCCATATGCGATTCAACGGATTGTGACAGTGGTCAAGGCATATTCCAGTGCGGTAGGAGCCGGCGAATTTGTCAGTGAAATTTTGGATGAAGAGGAAGCCGATGCTTTGCGGAAGCATGGTGGAGATGGTGGCGAGTATGGTGCAACCACAGGCCGTCCACGCCGTATGGGTTGGTTTGATGCGGTGGCAAGCCGTTATGGCTGTCAGATTCAGGGCGCAACAGAGGTGGTTTTGACGGTACTGGACTGCCTGGGATATTTAGAGGAGATACCTGTCTGCGTGGGATATGAGATCGACGGTGAAGTGACAAAAGAGTTTCCTGTGACTGCCAAATTGGCAAAGGCAAAACCAGTTTACGAAGTCTTACCAGGCTGGCATTGCGACATTACCGGAATCAAGGAATATGACCAGTTACCAGAGAATTGCCGTAAATATATTGCGTTCATTGAGCAGGAGATCGGTGTACCGATCACGATGGTATCCAATGGACCAAAGAGAACCGATATTATTTATCGCAATAAATAATTGTGCAGATACAAAAGAGACTATCATGCTGGGCGTGATAGTTTCTTTCGTTAGTAGTGAGTAAAGAGAGAGAAAAGATGAATTATAGTGAGCAGAAGATTCGTCAGAAACAACGGAATCTGACTTCCAACAACAAAAAAATATTGAACCGTATACAGGTGAGTTTTGTATTTTTGGGAATCCTGATATTGATTACTGCCTTGTTGATCTTCTTTTTTGGTGTAATCGGTATGGCAAAAGGATTGTGTGACAGTACACCGGAGATTCGTTCTCTGGATCTCATGCCGGAAGGATATGCCACCACCATCTATGATGCGGAGCATAATCAGATTCAAACACTGATGGGATCGGACGCAAACCGGGAATACGTGTCTTTGTCCGACATTCCGGAGTGTGTGCAGCATGCTTTTATTGCCATAGAAGATGCCAGATTTTATGAACACTATGGTGTGGACATGAAGGGTATTTTGCGGGCGGTATATTCTGGGATTTCGGAGGATACGGGATTTACACAGGGTGCCAGCACCATTACGCAGCAGTTATTGAAAAACCAGGTGTTTGGTGGTGGCAATGAGACCACATTTTTTACCAAATTATCCCGTAAAATCAAGGAACAATATCTCGCCGTGCAACTGGAGAATGAGATGGATAAAGACCAGATATTGGAGTATTACTTAAATACCATCAATCTGGGACAAAATACGCTGGGGGTACAGACCGCTTCCAAACGGTATTTTAATAAAGACGTTTCCCAGGTAACGATATCGGAAGCGGCGGTTTTGGCCAGCATTGCCCAAAATCCTACAGAGTATAATCCAATTTCAGAACCACAGAATAATAGTGACAGACGGAAAATCGTATTGAAATATATGTTGGAACAAAAATATATATCGGAAGAAGAGTACGAGGATGCTTTGGGAGAGGATGTATATTCCCAGATCGAAAACGTCAACCAGAAGAAGAGTACCGTGAAAGATAGTGTTAACTCCTACTATGTGGATGCGGTGATCGACAGTGTGTTGGAGGATCTGAAACAAAAACTGGGATATACAGAGACACAGGCATATAATGCAATATATCGTGGTGGCTTGAAAATATATACCTGTCAGGATCGCCAGTTACAGAAGATTTGCGATGATGTGATCAATGATGATGCCAATTATCCGGTGGGCACAAAGTCTTATCTGTCCTATCATTTGTCGATTCAGAAGCCGGATGGCACGGTGAATGAATATACGGAAAACGATATCAAGAATTATTATGAACAGAGTGGTAAGGAAATCAGTCTATACTTTGATCAGGAGAAACAGGCGAAAAAATATATTCGGAAATTTCGCCAGGCTATGTTGTTGACGGATGGGGAAGTTCAAGAGGAGCAAATTCATCTGATCAAACAACCCCAGGCATCTTTTGTCCTGATGGAACAGTCCACTGGTAAGGTCACAGCGATCGTGGGCGGAAGAGGAGATAAGACTGCCAATCGTACCTTTAATCGTGCTACCGCGTCGTTGCGTCAGCCGGGATCCACTTTCAAGATCGTCTCCACCTATTTGCCAGCACTGGACAGTTGCGGGATGACGCTTGGTTCGGTACAGGATGATGCCCCGTATCAGTATCCGGGGACGAAAACCCAGGTGAATAATTGGGGAAATCAGGGATATCAAGGACTGACCACACTGCGGGATGGGATCGTAAACTCGATGAATATTGTCACGGTAAAGACATTTGCAGAGGTGACACCGCAGACAGGGTTTGACTATTTACAGAATTTACGTTTCACTACGTTGGTGGAAGAGCGGGAAAATGAAGAAGGAGAGGTCTTTACTGATATACAGTTGCCGACGGCGCTGGGGGGACTGACGGATGGCGTGACCAATCTGGAACTCACTTCAGCATATGCCAGTATCGCCAATGGCGGGAAATATAATAAACCGATCTTTTATACCACGGTGGTAGATCATGAGGGGAATGTATTGCTGGAAAACGAGGAGGAATCGACGCGGGTGATGAAAGAGAGTACGGCGTGGCTTCTCACCAGTGCCATGGAAGAGGTGGTAACAAGGGGAACCGGGCAGGCAGTTGCCTTGAATAATTCCGGAATTGCACTGGCTGGCAAGACAGGAACCACATCCAATAACAGTGATTATTGGTTTGAAGGGTATACACCTTATTATACCGCGGGGATTTGGACCGGATACGATAGCGAGTTATCACAAAAGGATGGAGACTATCACAAAAAGATGTGGAAAAAGATCATGGATCGGGTGCATCAGGTGAAGAACTGTAAAAAAAGTAAATTTCAGAAGCCGTCTGACATTGTCAGCTGTATGATTTGTACGAAATGTGGCAATTTGGCAGTGGAGGGTCTGTGTGATGAGGCATTGGGTGGTTCTACCGTGCGGACGGAATATTTTGCGAAGGGATCAGAACCCACTGGAAAATGTAATTGTCATGTAAAGTACAAAGTTTGTCGTGCGTCCGGACAATTGGCGACAGTCTCCTGTCCGGATTCCCAGTGCTATTATCAGGTATATCTCAAGAAAGAGGAAGTTTCGGAAACCAAAGATACCCCCTATATCGTGCCGGAGCGGTTGTCACAAAACTGTGAGATACATGGTTAGTGGAGCAGGAAAACTTGTATAATCTGCACAGGCAGAATGGAAAGGCTGGCTATACGATTTTCTGGAAATCCACATAGCCCTGCATCCAGATGATGCCTTTGAAACGGCATCCGATCATGGGGGTGCCCAGCAGGTCGTTTTTGTTAATGCACACCGTGATCACGATGTCATTGCAATTCACCAACATTTGATAGATTTCTTCGTGCGTATAATTGTTTGTGACTAAGGTCCAGTTGACGATAATACCCAACAGAGAATAGTTATCAGACTCCGAACCATAGGGAACAAAGCTGGTCTCCACCAGACTATACAAGTCTTCTTTTTTGATTCGTTTGGCGATACGGGAGCTTAGATCAATCTCATCTACAGTCAGGCTGTCGATGGCATCCTGATCGCCGTTTTTTGCCTGTTTGATCAGTTGGTTTTTCAAATGGGTCTGATAGTTTTTGCGTTTGAGGGATTGCTCGGAACGCTCTACGCCTAAAATGATTGTGCCGCTTAAAGAAAGTCCGGACAATGACAGCTTCGCTTTGCAAGGTGTGTTATCCGGTGTATGTAATGTGACATAATCCACCGCATTTTGCAGATAGAAAATCAGAGAAATACCCATGCGCATATCATCACACATACCCGTGTAGGCATCGGTATCCACACGTTTATTCACGACAATATCTTCCGTGGCGGTATACAGATTACAGGTACAATAAGGGAAATGGTGTTCCAGATGAAAGAACCCCAGTTTGTCGTAATCACCCCGGATGGTAATACCCATATTATGTCCAAAATCTTTACTCATTTCCGTATAAACTCTGCCATCCTGTTCCATTTTCTTTTGACGGTCTGGTTCATTCATGATGATTCCCAATAATTTATCCATATCTGCCCGGCTGTGAATATCACTAAAGCCGATTGCGCGTAAAAATCGATGCATACCTGTCCTTTCCCTTCGGAAGATTTTCTATCATCATACTACGCGGGAGGATTTCGTGCAAGCGACAAACGAGATTTTCTTGACTTTCCCGATTTATGAAAGGATAACTCGTGGTTATCACTGCAACCGTCTGGTTTGCCGATTATATCTGCCCTGTGTGTCTTATGGGAAACTTGCGCAGGGAAATCCGGCTGGAATTGCAGATTCCATGCCAGACAACTAGGCTTGATAGAAGGTCTTTGTTTTACAGCGTTTCGATCAAATGCGCCTCGGAGGTTTGTCTGAAGCAACATGCGACAGGTTCCGCTGTTTCCCTAGAGGCACACTCTCGTTATATAGGGGACG
>JAUNIU010000199.1 GCA_030523265.1 Eubacteriales bacterium
CTGCTGGGATACAAAACGGTATGGGGAACCAACGATCTGGGCAGCATAATATCCGGCACTGTATATCATTAACACTCCAAAGAGTGCGATACCTATTGTCATAAACAGTAATGCAAAATCATATTGGGTATGATATTTCCCTGCCATAGACTCCTATGCCTCTACATCTTATTCACGATTGATTTAAACAGGCGACCTCGCTCCTCATAATTTTGAAACATGCCCCAGCTGGCGCATGCCGGTGATAATAACACGGCATACCCCGGCTTTGCCTGTTTTGCGGCTTCTGCCACAGCCTCCTCTAATGTCTCTACTTTCGTCACCGCAGTAAATCCGGCTGCTTTCGCAGCATCTGCGATCTTATCTTTTGTCTGTCCCAATAACACCAATCCCCTGACGGTATCTCCAAAAGAAGCAATCCACTCATCATACGTAGATTCCTTATCATAACCGCCTCCAATGACAATCGTCGGAGAAACCATCGCTTCCACTGCCTTGATCGCAGCATCCGGGTTGGTCCCCTTGGAATCATTGTAGTATTTCACACCATCCACTTCACGGACATACTCAATGCGGTGCTCCACCGCCCGGAATGACATCACCACCTGACGAATGACCTCCACCGGCACTCCCGCCTTCATGGAGATTGCCACCGCAGCCATTACATTTTCATAATTATGCATTCCCAAAAGTAATAATTCATCCGTCCTGCATATCGAGATCTCCTCTGTATCCCGGTAGATTATCTCCCCATCCCGCAAAAAGATGCCACGCTCCAGCTCTCTGGCACTGCTAAACCAAAATACATCTGCTGTCATCTCGTCTGCCAGCTTCTGTAACCACGGGTCTTCGTAATTTAATACACAAGTCTCCTTACGAGTCTGATTCATCGCTATTCTGGCTTTGGTCTGGGCATAACATTCCATGGTATGATGCCGGTTCAGATGATCCGGCGTAATATTCAGGATCGCACTGACCTGTGGACAGAAATGATGGATTGTCTCCAACTGAAAACTGCTGACCTCTGCCACCGTCACCGTATCCGGCTGCATCTTGGCAGCATATTCCGTATACGGCATGCCGATATTGCCCACCACATAGACACTGTCATAGTATGCTTTCATGATTTCTCCGGTCAACGCTGTGGTCGTGGTCTTACCATTGGTTCCGGTGATCGCCAGCACTTTTCCCTGGCCACACAGATAAGCCAGCTCGATCTCCCCCAGGATCGGTATACCGGATTCCTGCATTTTCACCACAAAAGGCAGATCCGTAGGTACCCCGGGACTTAACACCGCCATGTCGATTCGCCGGATCGCTTTCTCCGGCAATTCCCCCAAAATCAAATCATATTGTATCTCTTCCGGAAATTTCCTAGCGATCGCTTCCGGGTCCAGAGAAGCATTCCCGTCCATCAAGATAATTCTCGCCGATTTGGAAGCCAATAACTTCACGGCAGCCACACCGCTGATCCCGGTGCCTACCACCAATACTGTCTTTCCCGCAAAATCCATATCCGTTTCCTCCTTCATATACGTATCTCCTATAAACCCGCCAGTCCCAGCAGGCAAAACAAGGCAGTCACCACACAAAAGATGGTGACGATTCTCGTTTCAGACCATCCGCATTGTTCAAAATGATGATGAATCGGTGCCATCTTAAAGATACGTTTTCCATTGGTAAGTTTATAAAAAGTCACCTGAATCATCACAGATAACACTTCTAACATATATATCACGCCGACGATCAGTATAAACACCGGCAGCTTCAACAGCAGTGCCACAGAGGACACAAACCCTCCCAGTGCCAGGGAACCGGTATCGCCCATAAATACACTGGCTGGATATACATTAAAGACCAAAAATCCCATCAACGCCCCGGTCACTGCCGAGGAAACCGGTAACACTCCACTATGCATCCCAGCCGCTACCACGGTAAAAAATACCGAAACCAGCAACGTCACTCCCGACGCCAAACCATCCAGACCATCTGTAAAATTCGTCCCATTGACCGTTCCCAGCATCACGAAAAAGACAAATACCACAAACAGGGAATTGGGCATCGAAATATAGATCCCTTTCTCGATGCCGCCAGTAAAGGGAATCAGAAATTCCGGTTCCCTCTGTAATTTCACCAGATAATAATATACAAAGACCGCCGTCACCACCGCCTGTAGTAATAGCTTTCTCAGTGGTGTCAGTCCCTCCGATCGACACATCATGATCTTGATATAATCATCCAGAAACCCGATCAGACCAAACCCAAGCGTGGCAAAGAGCACCGGAAGCAGTTCTGGTGCATCTTTCCGAAAAATCATTGAGGTAACCGCCACCGCAATTAGTATGATCACACCGCCCATGGTGGGGGTGCCTGCCTTTTGGAGATGTGTCTTCGGTCCATCTTCTCTTACGTATTGCCCAAACTTCATTTTGCGCAAAAATGGTATCACAAACGGACATAAGATCACACTCAGTCCAAATGAGATCACCATCGGAAAAATTGCAGTACTATAATATCCCATATATGCCTCCAAGATTTACAGACCCGCAGGATCTGTATACTCTTTCGTGCTGCTTCTTGCAACCGTTTCCTCGATACGTATTTAACTTATTTATTGTAATGCAATCACCATGAGAAATCAACCCGACTTTTCCACTCCCAGATATGGCAATGCATTGTCTAACAGATCAGAAATCACAGGTGCTGCGATCTGTCCACCATAGTAAATGCCCTCCGGCTCATCGATCAATACGATCGCCAGCACTTTGGGATCATTGGCAGGCGCAAATCCCAGACAGGATGCGATATACTTATTACTTCTGCGGGGCAGTTTTTCCGAAGTTCCTGTCTTTGCCCCCACCTGATAACCGGACACCGATGCCTTGGAGCCGGACCCCTCTGACACCACACTTTCCAGTATCGTTTTCATACTCTCAGATGTCTCCTGCGATATCACATCTTCCGTCTCCGTATATTCTAACGCTGTCACAGCATTATCCTGTGCATCTTCTATGCTTACCCCAAAATGAGGGACAACCATGTGACCGCCATTGATGACTGCGCTGACCGTGGTCAACAGGCGTATGGGGGAAAGCTGAAAGGACTGCCCAAAGGACATCGTCGCCAGTTCCACTGCGCCCACATTTTCCTGCTGGTGCATAATCGTGGATGCCTCCCCCGGTACATCGATCCCGGTCTTGGACAGGATCTGCAGCTGCTTCAAACCGCGAAACATGCCATCTACTCCTAATCTGGCGCCCACTTCCATAAAGACAGGATTACAGGAATTTTGCACCCCCTGGACAAAGGTCTCGCTACCGTGCCCCTGGGTTTTGTGACAACGAATCCGCCGATCCTCCACGATCTTATATCCCGGACAATAAAACTGATCGGTCAGCTTCACCACCCCCGCTTCCAGGGCCGATGTCGCCGTGACTATTTTAAAGGTAGAACCCGGCTCATAAGTATCACTGACGCAGGCATTTCTCCACATCTGATTTAACTGCTCATTTTTCTCCTTCTCGGATAGTTTTTCCATTTCCTGCTCTGTCATACCTGTGATTTGGTATGGATTACTCAAAGAAAATTCCGGGTCGTTGACCATCGCGTAGATCTCACCATTTGTCGGGTTCATCATAATGATTCTGACACCCTTGGCATTCTTCGCTTTGCGCACTTTCTCTGCCGCCTGGGTGGCAAATTGCTGTAAATTCACATCCAGACTGGTATAGAGATTATGTCCCGCCACCGGTTCCTGACGCTCCTCTGCTTTCCCTTCGATCTCAATGCCACGGGCATTGGTCATGGTCAAAATGGCACCATCCTGCCCCTGCAAGTATTCGTCATATTTTACTTCCAGACCAATGATTCCCTGATTATCAGAACCAGTGAATCCAATCACCCGGGACGCCAGATCATCAAAAGGATACGACCTTTTATAATCTTCATCCACCATTACCCCCGCCAGCCCCAGATCACGAATCTGATCGGAGACCTCTTTTGCCACATTTGTCTTGATTCGCTCGATAGAGGATACTTTTTCCACCCGTTTCCGTACTGTATCTTCCGGCAGTTCCAACAAAGTAGACAGGCTTTGAATGACTGTTTCCGGATCTTCGATCTGATTGTGAATCACAGAAATCGTAGATACCGGTTTGTTGCCCGCCAATACCGTACCATTTCTATCATATATGATCCCTCTTTGTGCTTTTATATGCCGTTCGCGCTGTTGTACATCCTTTGCCCTGTCTCCATAATAATCCGCCTTTGCAATCATCAGATATGCCAGTCTCCCAGTCAATGATAGCGTCAGCAATACGATAAAGACATAGGCAAATATGATCCTCTGCCGTTGCGCTGTTTTGCAATTTTTCACCTTTCATTCCTCTGCACTTTTCTAAGATCCCAGCGGCTTACTATACTACCGCTATTACTACCTTATTAGTTTTCTGCAAAAGATATGACTGTGTAACATTCCCGGGACACCTGAAATAGTGATTCCGGGGATATTCGTGTGCATCACGGTTCCTCTGTCGGTTCTTCCGGCGATTCCCCGGTAGGTTCTTCGGTTGGTTCCGCCGAAGCTGCAGACTCTTCCTCCGGTTCTTCGGTTGGTTC
>JAUNIU010000200.1 GCA_030523265.1 Eubacteriales bacterium
GGAATTTCTGCCACAAGTAAGCATTACCCCGGCTCTGGTGCAGAATGAAATCCATCCCTATTATCAGGAAAACGATGTGATTCCCTATATTCAGAATCTGGGAATTGTTGTGCAGGGATGGTACCCGCTTGGCGGCAGGGGTCATACGGCAGAGCTGCTTTCTGATAAAGTGATTTCTTCTATTGCAGAGGCACATGGAAAGTCTTCTGCACAGGTAATTTTACGCTGGAATCTGCAAAAGGGCGTAGTGGTGATACCGGGTTCCAGCAATCCCGACCATATACAGGAAAATACGGAGCTGTATGATTTTGAACTGACGGACGAAGAAATGGAGAAAATCAATGCACTTGACCGGAATGAAAAGCATGACTGGTACTAATGCGAGAAATATACGAGGAGGGAAACGGCATGAAACAGATTCGGAAAGTGATTGCACTTTGCATGGCAGTAGTGCTTTTGGCTGGCAGTTTTTCGGGACAGACGATTGCTGAGGCAAAAAGCAGCAAGGGCAAAGTAACCTTGAAAGTAGGGAAAACGAATTACACAAAGAGAACCTGCCAGTTGGTAAAAGGCCAGAAAGTGTCTGTCAAAGTAAAAACCAGCAATTTGAAGGGGAAAAAGAAGGTAACATATTCTTCTTCCCATGAAAAAATTGTTTCCGTTTCCTCGAAAGGCAGGATATACGCAAAGAAAAAGGGAACGGCAAAGATTAAGGTAGTGGTTACCAGTGAAAAAAAGAAAATGACCTCATGGCTAAAGATAAAGGTTGTTAATAAGGCGAAGTCCCCAAAGTTCGACTTTAAGAGGAAAACAGTTAAGCTGAACAGCGGATATTCGATGCCACTCAATGGAATCGGAACATACAGTCTGGAGGGAGACGAGTGCGTGAAATCCGTTTCCGAGGCGTTAAAGCGTGGAGTGAGGCTGATTGATACCGCTTATATGTATGATAATGAAAGGGAAGTCGGAAAAGCGGTCAGAGAGTCCGGCATACCGAGGGAAAAAATATTTGTGACAACCAAATTATACCCGGACCAATATGACAACCCTGAAAAAGCAATCAATGATTCGCTGAAACGGTTAAATATTGACTATATTGACTTACTTTTACTGCACCATCCCGGAGAAAACGATGTCAAAGCATATCAGGCGATGGAAAAGGCGGTAAGGCAGGGAAAAGTCCGTTCCATTGGTTTGTCTAACTGGTATATTGAGGAACTGCAGGAATTTCTTCCACAGGTAAGTATTACCCCGGCGGTGGTGCAGAATGAGATTCATCCGTATTATCAGGAAAGTAAGGTCATCAACTATGTTCACAGTCTCGGCATTGTCATGGAGGGCTGTCTGTCAGTGTACCCATGAAGATATTGAAAACTATATCAAGAAGCTGCAGGAAAATGGGCTGGCAGCAAAAGGGTTCAACGAAGTGCTGTCGGGAATCCGTCATTTTTTCAAATTCCTTGAAGTAAAAGGCCATATAAAAAATGTGCCGTTCCGGGCAGAATATTACTGGAAGAAAGAACTTCCTGTGCATCACGACAGGAGTGTGGAATACGAAGTCTATATGGAGATTATGCAGAAACTGCACCTTTTCCCGGAACATCTCCGGTGTATGTTCCTACACCTGTGGTGTATAGGCCTGCGGGCAAGCGAGGTATGTATCCTAAAAGGAAATGCTTATTATCGGCAGGGAGAAGATGCGTGGATCCAGGTTTACCAGGTCAAGATGAAAACTTACAAGCGGGTTCCAATCCCGGAGGGACTGTACCGGATCATGCAGGTATATCTGAAAAAGAACCAGATCGGTTCAGATGAATACATTTTCAAGGACAGCCATGACGGTGCCTTTAAATATCAGACATTCCGTTGCCAGATGATAAAATTTTGTAAGGAAAACGGCATTGCCGGCGGAAATTATATTTTTCAGTCCCACGATTACCGCCATACAGTGGCAACTATGTTCTACGACAATGAGGTATCCATCCAGAGTATCCGTGACTATCTCGGACATGCCTATGAGGAAATGACACAGCAGTATATTGACTATATGCCGCGAAAACTCGCAGAGGCAAATGAGGAATACTTCAATGCCCCGGAACATGATCTGGCATACAGCCTGCGGAAAGGGGAAAACGATGGATAAAGACAGGATTTATTATAGCGAATTGAAATGCTATGCAGAGGCGACAGAGAAACAAAGAAAAACAAACTATACATCACCCTATTATGACATGTTGGGAATAGAATCCGAAGGTCTGAAAAAGGAATTGCGGGCGTTTGTGCTGGATCATGGGGGAAAAGTATCCTTTTCAACAATTCTTTGTGAAAAGATTAAATTCCGGAGGCTTGTGGATTTTCTGAAAGAAAAGGATACCAGCGGCATGGAGAGTTTTCTGGACAGGGAATCAGAGAAATGGATGCGGCAGTTCAGAGGCTGGATGTTGCAGAACGGACATCCGTTGACCGGCAAAAAAGTGAGTGTCTATGGGAATGAACACATAGTAGATTCCAGACAGATCAAATATTTTGAGAAAATCCTGCGTTTTTTACAGCCTGCTGACAAACGTGATGAGAGGGAAAAGGATATATGGGAACTGGACAGGCTTGATATTGCGGTACGGGATAACCCAATCTATAACGTGAAAACATTGAATTTTACCAAAATCAGTCAGACGGATATGCGGGAGGAAACAAAAAAGGCAGTTTACCTGCGTCTGCAGTATGAAGCGCTTGGAACTATACAGAACGGAATGAATGCCATGCGGCAGTTTTCAGCATATCTGAAAGGGAAATATCCCAAAGTGCAGTCTTGCGCAGAGATAGACAGGGGTATCTTGGAGGCATACCTGATATACCGCATGACGGAATGCACTCCCCGGAAAGGAGCGAGTAATCAGGTGTTGGCTCTGCGCTCCATGCTGGAAACGATAGGAAAGCTGTACCAGTACCCGCAGCTTGACAGATTATTTCTGAATACAGACATCCCGCCAGAGGAACAGCCGGAATTCAGGGTGTATTCGGAAAGGGAAATGAAACTGCTTAATGCCCACATTGCACGGATGGATGAACAGATTGCAAGATGCCTTGTCATACACCAGATGTTGGGAACGAGGATATCCGATACGCTGACACTTCGCAGGGACTGCCTGTACAACGAGCATGGACAGAACATGATTCGGATTCATCAGGTCAAGACAGATACCTATGACAAGCCAATCAGCAGAGAACTTGCCATGCTGATACAGAAAGCTACCGAGTATACCGCAGGACGGCATGGGGAGACAAAGTACATATTTGTTAATGAAGATGATGTCAGCCGCCCACTGCAGTACACCACAGTCAAGCATAAGGTTCTCGCCATGATCCAGAGGGAGAAACTGCGGGATGACGATGGAAAGCCATTCCGGTTTAATTCACACATGTTCCGGCATTATTATGGAGTAAAACTGACGGAGATGCATTTGGATGACTGGACCATCGCAAAACTGCTAGGGCATAAAAGATTGGGGAGCGTACAGCATTACCGGAAGATGAGCAATCAGCTTGTGGCAGACGAAACAAGGGCGGTGAGGGACATGATGACAAAGATAATATACGAAAATCTAGACGGATGGAGTGAGGAATATGAGCAAATACGACACGATGGTTACTTTGAACCGACAGCGGAGTGAGGAAAAGATTGCACAGGCAAGAAAGGCAATCCGGGAACTGCAGATGGAGCAGGAGCGAATCACTGTCCCTAAACTGATGAAAATGACGGGACTCTCCAGAGGGTTCTTTTACAAGAATCCAACTGTCCGCAAAGAGATGGATGATGCGGTGCAGAATCAGGCAGGGTTAATTGATCCCCGCAGAGCGATTATTGACCGGGCAATGGAAGGTCGGATTGAACTGCTGGAACAGCAGGTAAGGGAACTGCAGAGAGAAAATGAGGAATTGAAGAAAAGGAACGCAAAGCTGCAGAAGGCGCTGAATAGGAAAGATTTGAAATTTATTAAGAACTTGTAGGAAATATAAGATAACTTTACCTATAGCAGTATAATAATTTCAGACTGAAAAGCAAACCACCACTTGATGGTGGTTGCTGACGTTGGTATTATAACTTTTAGGCATGACATATCCAAACAAGATAAGCATTAGATATTTTGGGGAATGGATAGTATAATGGAGAAAAAGAACCTGGGGATCATGGTTTGCTGGATGAAGTTGAAACTTGGAGAACCGTGACGAAAAATAAGTAACACAGTACACACTTTTGTATGACGTTAAAGCCCGTGTTTTCAACGCATAACAGAGACTGGCTCCATTTTATTTTCCCATCTGGTGGTATGTGGCGCCAACTATTATCAATACGTTTCTGGAAAGCTATGATTTTTCTGGAAAGACGGTGATTCCTTTTGCGACATCTGGCGGCAGTGGTATGGGAAGGACTAATGCAGAGCTTGCGCCGAGCTGTCCGGGAGCGGTATTGCTTGACGGGAAAATGTTAAATAAAATGCAGTCGCAGACGGAATGGAAGGCATGGCTGGAATCCATTGGGATGTAAAGGCAGTCGTATAAAATG
>JAUNIU010000201.1 GCA_030523265.1 Eubacteriales bacterium
ACACATTCTGTCTCTACTTTTTTCGCCAAACCGAATGGCACACATTGCGTTTTCACTATTATATACTACCTGATTAATGCGCTTCATACCAATTACTTCCTTCTTCGATCCCAATCTCCAAAGGTACTGCTAAATCTGCCGCTGCCGGCATCTCCCTTTGCAATATCTGACGTACCTGCTCCTGCTCACCCTCCGGTGTCTCAATCAACAATTCATCATGCACCTGCAAAACGATGCGCGCCTGTAATCCCTCTTGCTCCAATGCCGCTGCTACCCGAATCATGGCGATCTTGATAATATCGGCGGCTGTTCCCTGGATCGGTGAATTCATGGCAATCCGTTCGCCAAAGGAACGCTGCATATAATTGCTGGAGGACAATTCCGGCACCGGTCTCCTACGGCCAAACATGGTCTCCGCATAGCCTTTCTCTTTCGCAGACGCCACCAGACCGTCCAGATATCGCTTGATCGCCGGATAACTGGCAAAATACTGTTCGATGATCTCCTCTGCTTCTTTCCGGCTCACATTCAAATCCTGGGACAATCCAAAGGCACTGATCCCATAGACAATGCCAAAATTAACTGCCTTGGCATTACGCCGCTGCAAATCCGTCACTTGCTCAAATGGCGTGTGGAATACATTCGCCGCGGTACTGCGGTGGATATCCTGTCCCTCCTGATATGCCCGAATCAATTCCTGATCTCCGGATAAATGCGCTAATACACGCAGCTCAATCTGGGAATAATCCGCATCAATAAAGACGCAGCCCTGTCTTGGCTCAAACACCTTTCTCAATTGCCTGCCCAGTTCCATGCGGATCGGAATATTCTGCAAATTGGGATCAGTACTGCTGATCCGCCCCGTGGCAGTAATGGTCTGATGGAACTTTCCGTGAATGCGCTGGTCTTCCTCAATATACACCGGTAATCCATCCGCATAGGTGGATTTTAACTTACTCACCTGACGATATTCCAGAATCTTATCTATAATCGGGTCTTCACTGCGTAACTTCTCTAAGATGTCAGCCGAGGTAGAATACCCGGTTTTTGTCTTTTTCGCAAATGGCAATTTCATCTTCTCAAATAAGATCACACCCAGCTGCTTAGGGGAATTAATATTAAATTCTTCTCCCGCCAGATCATAAATATCCGTCTCCAGCTCCAATACCCTGCGTCCCAACAATTCAGACATATCCGTCAAAGTCTGACGCTCCGCCTGTACACCGATCCGCTCCATCTCAAACAAGGCATAGGCAGTAGGCATCTCGATATCCTGTAACAGATCAAACATTCCCTGCTGCTCTAATTCTGCACGAACCTGGCTCCATGCCATACAAGGTATGCATGCCTGATATGCAAAGTATTCTAATAACTTCTCAGACAACCCGGCCTCTGTACCGGATGCGCCGGCTTCCTTACCGTCTGCCTGTCCATCCATAACACCAGCCTCCGGTGCCTGAAGCAGATCTGCTAACTTTTCTTTCCCAAACAGCTCCGCATACGACGGCAATGTCATATTCAGATAATCTCTGGCTATGTCCTCTGCCCGATACGTATCCTTCAGAGGATTCAGCAGATAGGCAGCGATCTCCAGATCCCGCACCTGATGAAACAGTCTCTGGCGTTCTACTTCCGTGGCATCTGCAAATCCCTGTTGACGAGCTGCTTCTCTCCCAACACTTCTATGTTCTACAGGTGTAGTTAAGTGTAGGTTGTTTTTCCAGTCCAATATGGCAATCTCCGGCACAGCGGCAGCTACCCTGGCATAGGCTTCCAACAGTTGTTTCCCGGACATCTTCTCCGAAACCTGTATACATGCGGTCTCCATCTCCTCTCCTTTGCAATAGGATAGAGACAGTCCCACAAATCCATACATCGGCTGCCCCGTCTCTTCTTCCTCGATCAGGGCCAGATCCCGATTATCCTCGTCAAAAACCAGGCTCATCTGCCCGCCTGATTTCTTGGTTTTCCCCCGTTTCACCGTTCCGGCATTGACCCATTCATCCCCGATAAATGCCACACCAGCCACCTCTGGTCCAGACTGGATTAACCTTTTGATAAAATGGTCTAATTCTTTTGTATCTTTTATCCAGCGATAGCCAGATAACTTTGCCGTAGCCTGCTTCGCAACGGATGGATCGAATCGCTTGAGCAGCGATTTGAGTTCCAGACGTTTAATCCACTCGAAAGCCTCCGATGTGAAAAGTTCTCCCAGTCTGGCCTCCTCCATCTGATACTCCAGATCACAGTCCGTCCGTATCGTTGCCAGATCTTTACTGAGCTTCGCCAACGCCTCATTTGCCCGTAGCAATTCCCGGGCACGTTTCGGTTCTACTTCTTCAATATGGGCATACGCCTCCTCTATCGTCGGAAAGGCGGTCAGTATCTTAGTGGCCGTCTTTTCCCCCACGCCTGGCACTCCCGGAATATTATCCGCACTGTCTCCCATAAGCCCTTTCAAATCCACGATCTGTGGCGGTGTAATTCCATATTTATCTATCACTTCCTGCGTGTGATAATTCTCAATCTCAGTACCACTTCGTTTTGTCTTGGGGATACGGATCAGGATATGATCTGTTGCCAGCTGTAATAAATCTCGGTCTCCAGACACCAAAGACACCTCGATCCCTTCTCGCTCTGCCTGTTTGGCAATCGTCCCCAGGATGTCATCTGCCTCCAGTCCGCCCTTCTTCACAATGCGAACCCCCATGGCCTGCAATAACTCCTGAATCACCGGTACCTGCTCCCGCAATTCATCCGGCATCTTCTTGCGGGTTCCCTTGTACTCCTGATACATTTCATGACGAAACGTGGGTTGGTGTTCATCAAATGCCACCGTCAGGTAGTCCGGTTGCTCCTCCTCCAGAATCTTTAACATAATGTTGAGAAATCCATACACCGCATTCGTATGCATTCCCTCTGAATTGGTCAAATCCGGCAACCCATAAAAGGCACGGTTCAAGATACTATGCCCATCGATTAATACAATTTTTTCAGCCATTTTCTATCCTCCACACTGTTTTTAATCACAGAAGCAGAACCGCTCCCAGACACAATAATACAAAAATTATGATTTTCTCTGCCAGTACGATTTTGTATTTTATTAAATAGTCTTCTGCTGACTGTAGCTTTTGCCAGGAATCAAAACGAAACGCCTCCATGTTATCGCTTTCCAGATAACGCATCCCTGCAATCATGGTATAATATATATCATATTCTTCCCTGCAATTCTGGCAGGATTCCATATGCTTCAAAAAAGCCTCCAGTTCCCGAATGCTTAGCTTATCATCAATAAATGGTATAAATGACTTTTGTATCTCACGACAATCCATCCGACCGCCTCCAAAACTGTATTCCTATTCTTTCCCACAAGTTATTTCTATCGAACAAAACATTTTTAGCAAATCAAGAGGAATTTCCAATTCGATAAAAAAGTGTAAATCCTATATCGTCCAACAGGATTTACACTCTATGGATCTACTTTTTTATGCTATCTTATTTTTGAGATCTGCTAACTCTCTTTTTAATTTTTCCACCTCATCCGTAAGATAATTTACCTTATGTAAACTATAGTATAACATATCGTTTTTTAAGTGTAAAGCAATGGAAAAAGACACTCGGCAGAATCTGATAAATGCAGACTCTGCCGAGTGTTCTACCGCTCATTAAAATAATGCACCAGGAGGGATTTGAACCCTCACGAGGTCACCCTCGACGGATTTTGAGTCCGTTGCGTCTGCCGTTCCGCCACTAGTGCCCGCTGTGTATTCACAACGATAGATATCATATCATCTTTGGAATGATTTGTCAAATGTTTTTTCACAAAATAATCACCCAAAAGAAGGAATGTGTTTACTTGACATAAGCTTTTCATAAATATAAAATATATTACTGAGATTAAAAGGTCTTTTGATCCTAACCTCAAAATATTGGATATTACAACAAATATTTACCTGGAGGACTCACCAATGACACAAAATTCACCGAAAGACACAACCCTTTCCGCAAAAAGAAATTTGAATTTGGATATTATACGTTCTTTTGCCTGTTTTTGTGTAATATCGGTTCATTTTTTCTATAACAATGGATTTTACTCTACCAATGATATTGGGAGCAAAATGTATATTATGACGGTTATGCGTACCTTCTTTCTGATTTGTGTTCCTTTATTTCTATGTTTAACCGGCTATCTAATGAATCAAAAACAGCTCTGTGCCAAATACTATTCCGGCATTCGGAAAACCATTATTTTATATATTCTGTCTTCTTTTGTCATTCTTGCGTTTTGTCAGTTCTATCTCAAGCAACATCTGACGCTGAAAGATGCTTTCTTTAATATTACCGGATTCGGTCAATATTCCTGGTACATTAACATGTATATCGGTCTGTTTCTCTTGATTCCATTTTTGAATATCATATGGGAACATCTGGAAACACAAAAAAATAGATTACTATTGATTCTGACTTTACTGGGTATGACTGCTATTCCTGCTGTCATCAATTACAAATATTCTATCCTGCCATATTGGTGGAGTAATCTCTATCC
>JAUNIU010000202.1 GCA_030523265.1 Eubacteriales bacterium
GGTGCTTTCTCTCGGGGAGGGGCAGAGACATGACTATGCTGCCATGCTGTTGGAGGTGGCAGAGCGCAGACAGTCGTCCAGAGTGTTCTGTTCGGTTACCACTATGAGCAGACAGGGAAAGCATTTGGAGAAGAGGATACGCGCCCTTGGCGCCTTCCATAGATTTCGTCCGGTGTATTTGTTGCCGTTTGTGGTTGTGGTCTTATGTGTGGCAGGCATTACGTTTACCGGTGTCAAAGCCGGAGACCTATCCCGGAAACGGGACACACAGCAGACAGTGCATGGGCGTGATAACAGTACGGATAATCAGAAGAAAAGACAAAGTGAAGAGGTGGCAAACACTGCTTCCGTATCGGATTCCGATACCGCCTCTTTGGAATTATCTGATAAGATGACCATGGAGGAATTGGTTCGTCTCTGTGCTGGAGATATGATAGGACAGGTCACTTCGGAACAGTTCATGGGTTATCAAAATGCAGAGAGGACGAAGGATTCTGCCGATGACCTGGCATATCATATTGTATATGATGGTCTGGAGTTTTCTACGGATGCCTACAAGAAGGATGGCTATTATGATGATGGTGCTTATCGGCTTTCTGTGGATGTAGATAAGGCATCCGGAACGGTTGATATGATTCGTATCGAGCAATTAGATACGGATCAGGATGACATGTTGACAGAAAGCGCGACTCTCTATGTGGGAGAGGAGTATTCGGAGTTTGCACCTTATGTGAAGAGCCTGGCGGAATTTTTGGATCATGATGATATTCTGGACGATACCATTCACTATGTTTTACCAGAAGGATTGCTGGAGGGACGTTGTGTCTATGGTTTGACGGGGACATACAATGATCCCGGCAGACTATTTATGACAAGCAAGCAAAAGTTAAAAGATGGCGTCTATGGGTATCAGAATACTTTGGTGTGGTCTGCGGACGGCGGCATGATGCCGATGGAACTGGGAGTGGATGCCGATGGTCTGCTGTATATGACACTGTCACATTATGATGGTAACGGGAGAGGGGCAGTCAAGGGTGTCATACGCGGAGAAGGCAAGGATGCCATTATGCCAGTCGAAGTGGAAAATGGAACTGCCAGTGTGGAGGCGATTCAGATTCAGCCGGAAGCGTATTTGGGCGATCTGCGATGGTATCAGCCGGAGAGTTATAGAGTAAAAAAGAGCCATTGGACACGGTTGACAAAGAAAATGGGCAAAAAGCTGTTGCCACGAAAACTTTGGATCGGTTGCATCCAGCCGGAAAATACTTCGGTGAATACAGAGGGAGAAGCAATGGGATATGTATTCTTTCTGGATCAGGAGAAGTATACCAAACAGGATATGATGGATCTGTTACATTCCGTCCGGGGCTATGATGATTATTGGGATGCAGACGATGCTTTGCGATGGACGAATCTGGGACAGGAACCACAACGGACTTCCGTGATACAAGGTGCATCCTATGCGGTATGGTGTGAACAGGACAGTGATGTGAGAACAGTGCTTCATCAGAAAGAACAGGGAGCGGAGTCGGATCGCACCTATACATTTTCCGGACGGAATCTCCGCGATCTGTTAGAAATGCGGTTTTTGGATTCGCAACATTTGATCTTGTATTTTCATGAACAGTCCAATAGTGGTTGTCTGAAGATATTTGACTTGAAGCAGCAAAAAGAAATTTATACGCAACAATGCAAGGCGTATACTTTTAATCCGTATGGGGAGGAGGATGACCGTATGGACTCTGTGCTTTATGCATATGCTCTGTCCGCCAAAGAAGGGGATGTGGTGGTGGATCTGACACAGGGCCTGGATAGGGAAGCGGTGCTTTGGCGCAGTGAGACAGGTCATTCTATTGATGGGATGGCATATGATGGGGAACATCTATATGTGGTAACACATTCCGGTGCAGAGGGGAAGAATAAGTATTATGAATTGCACGTTTTGGCTTTGAAGTATCAGGAAGGATTTATAGAGGAAAGCAGTACGAAGATCAAAGATGGATATCTGGGAGATCTTATGGTATCAGCGCAGGGGTGGGTGACGTATCGCAACGCTAATGGCGAAATTGTGCAGGTGCAATGATACATGGCAAGTATCAGAAATTTTTTCAACGAAATATTTTTATAGGGAAGCAAGCGGTTTTTTCTCTCTTTCTGGCAATAAGATAGCAAAGAGTGAGAGGAGGAAGATGCCATGAATCCGATAGGAAATATGATGGGTAATATGATAAGGTACCGGGAGCCGGCAGGTGATACCGGGCATGGACGGATGAGATGTTATTTGTTTCGCGCGGGAGTTGGTGTCGCAGCATTTTTGTTCTGTTATTGTGCTATTCGGTATGGTGTCAATGTCTATCTGGCAAAACAGGCAGAGGGGAAATTACAGACCGCTTCTTCTTATGAAATGATTTATCAGAGTTTTGCAAGGGTGGAAGCGAGACAATTACATATACAGAAGAAATGGGAGAATCATCGTGGCAGGAGTGGCGCACAGAGTGTGAAAAATCACAATCTGTCCTTTCTCATGTCGAGCGGTAGTGTTGCATCAGCGGCTTTGGGTGAGGTGAGGACTGCTGCAGGTCTGGGGAGTGGTGGTGTCGGTCAGTATCGGCAATATGTGGCAGAAGCATCCGGGGATAGAGGCAGTGATACGTCTGCGGCGGGGGATAAACTTCAGGACAGTGCAGAGCAGTATGACTTGGAAGGGAAAGAGAATCTTACGGAGGAAGTGGCGAAGCCGGATCAATTTGTCGTGGAGGGAGAGTATATATATACCCTTTGGCAAGAGGGAGAGTTATCCTATGATGACGGGGACAGTCATCTGGTAATCTATCATGCGGTGGATGGCAGACTGGATCAGATTTATGTCAGTCCATGGGTTATGTGGGATGGAAGTGGGACAGAACTGATGGTATCCGGGGGTTATCTGTATATCACTACGAATATGGAGGAATACGATGATGCATTGGACGAATTGCAACAAAAATCCTGTGCAACTTATGTATATGATATTACAGACCCGTCACATCCAAAACGAGTGCAGGTGCTGACACAGGCAGGGGAATATGATTCCATGAAAATGCAGGGAGGGTATCTCTATATTTTTTCCAAATTCCAGAATTTTAGTGCAAGGGATCCGAAAGAGGCCGATGCTTATATTCCTACGGTGAACGGCAAGAAGATTCCGGCAGAGGATATTTATATACAGAGGGATTTGTATGGTACGGGATATGTGGTGATGAGTGCATATGCTCTGGGGAGTTCCGACGGTCCTGTGCTTATGACAGCGAAAGCAGTGGTGGGTACCGCAGAGGTGGTTCGGGTCAGTGATCATAAGATTTATATTTGCAGTAATGTCGTGCCCAAAAATTCAGATCGGATCGACCGCACGGGGGTGACGGTATTAGCTTATGAACATGGTGATATCAAAGGGACGGATCATTTGGTGATGCGGGGCAGTATTGATATGACACAGCCCGTGAGGGTCAATGAGGCATGTTTGAGTATGCATATGCGGATTCATTCCTACCGCGGCAGTTTTGTAGAGATCGAGGACTGGATATTACCAGGTTGGGAAGGTGTACCATTAAAGATACAGATGGGTGAGCAGCCGGCCGGAACAGAGGAACGGCTTGTCTATGTGGATGGAGCCGGGGACCGGGTGCATGAGGTGGATGTCCTGCCATCGGAAGAGATGATCTGGGATACTTCTTTTCGCGGGCAGCTCTTTGCCGTAGATGAGGAGAATTACATCGGGGTGGGACATACCGGAGAAGATAAAAATGTGAAACTGCTCTGGTATCGGTTTGTGACAGAAGACGAGCCGGTGGTTCAGGCAAGCATTTCCTTAAAGGAATATTATTCCCTTGTTACCGGAGATTCCCGCATGGTTTATTTCGATCCGGACAAGAGATTGATTGGATTTAGTACGACAGGTAGTCGAGGCATGGTCTATTATCTCTATCAATATCAGCAGGATGCCGATGCGGAAGCAGTACAGTTTCAGAAGATATGTGAAGAAAATTTTGGGAAGAACATTGGTAATCCTGCGTGGATTCGCGGTACTGTGATGCCTGCGGAAGATGATATATTTTATATGATTCGCAATGGCGGGTATGAGATGAGTGGGTTATCTCTGCCTTTGCCTGGGTTAGAAAAAGAGTGATTGGATTTGACAATTTCACAAGAAGTGGTATACTAAATGCATCGTTTGCAAAGAGGCAATGGTTTTTTCCGTTGCCTCTTTTTGCATATGAAAATAATGATACCAGTATAGTGGGAAGATATCTTACATATAAGAAATCTTGCCGGAACGGAGGTTTGTATGAGAAAATTTGTAGCAATTTTAATGACGATAACGATGACAGCGGGTATTTTGACCGGTTGTGGCAGCACCAAAGAGCAAAGCAGTTCTACTTCTGATGAAAGTAGTTCTGCGTCCGAATCTGCGATTGATCTGTCGGATGTAAAACTGATGAATGACGGTGTGCTGACAGTTGGTGCAGAAGTGGGATATCCTCCGTTTGAAGATTTTAAAGAAGAT
>JAUNIU010000203.1 GCA_030523265.1 Eubacteriales bacterium
GGAATCCATTTGTGAGATAATAAAAAGATTATTTTTTGATTGATTTCTTAAAAAAATTAAGAAAATCAGGTGGATTAAATGAAAAACACGGAATCTTTGCTTAATTATTGACAAAAAAATGGCAATAATCTACGATTTCTTTTGTCGATGATCACTGACATAATATGAGGAAGGCTAGAAAGGAAAAGATTATTATGACAAAAGAATATGATCCATATGAAAATGTTGTTGCCGTGATGGAGGAGGCGATGGATAAGGGAAACATTGATAAGAAAATGTTTGAAATTATCAAAAATCCTCAGAGAGAGACAAAAGTATATCTTCCGGTGGAAATGGATGATGGAACCATTCGGGTGTTTGAGGGATACCGTGTGCAGCATTCTAACATCCGTGGACCTTTCAAAGGAGGAATCCGTTTCCACAAAAACGTTTCGCTCAATGAGGTGAAAGCACTGGCAACCTGGATGTCTCTGAAATGTGCGGTTGTTAATATTCCCTTTGGCGGGGCGAAGGGTGGAATCAAGGTGGACCCCGCCACATTGTCAGAGAGGGAATTGTGTCGTTTGACAAGAAGATATACTTATGCCATTGAGCCTATTATTGGCGCAGATACCGATATTCCGGCACCCGATGTCAACACAAATACACAGACCATGGCATGGGTGCTTGATACATACAGTATGCTTCACGGAAAGCCTTGTCCTGGTGTGGTGACCGGGAAACCGATAGAACTGGGCGGCTCCAAAGGAAGAAACTCTGCTACAGGTCGTGGTGTTGTCATTAGTACCAAATTATTGCTGCAGGAATATGGAGAAACATTGGAGGGAACCAAAGTTGCCATACAGGGAATGGGTAATGTTGGTGGCAATGCAGCGATGATATTTTATCATCGAGATGCGATTGTTGTGGCAGTCAGTGATGTCTCTGGTGGTGTTTATAAAGCCGATGGGCTGGATATCGAGGAAGTGAATGCTTTTCTGGATGGCGGTAAGAGGTTGTTAAAGGAATATCAAGCCGAAGGTGTGGAACACATCAGTAACGAAGAAATTCTCACCTGTGCGTGTGATGTACTGGTGCCGGCAGCATTGGAGAATCAGATTAATGCAGAGGTGGCAAAGCGGTTACAGTGCAAATATATCGTGGAGGCGGCAAATGGTCCTACCACAAAAGAGGCGGATGATGTCATTGAAGAGCGGGGGATCGTTTTGATTCCGGATATTTTTGCCAACAGTGGCGGTGTGATTGTCTCATATTTTGAATGGGTGCAGAATATTCAGGAACTCACATGGGGCAGAGATACCGTGAAAGAGAAGCTGGAGGAGATTTTATCGGCGGCCTTTGCAGAAATCCTGGAAACGACCAGGAAATATAATCTTACGTTCCGCATGGGAGCTTACATTGTGGCGTTAAAGCGGTTAATCCATACAGAGGAGATCAAGGGGTTATTCCCGTGATTATCTGGCGTTTCATAATACAGAAAATATGTATAACAACTCAAAACAGTGACATATCTATTTGGATACATTTCTTGTATTGGGATTTAAATTTTGGTATAATGAAACAAATCAACGGAGATTTCATTTATGGAAGTCTCCGTTTTTTATTATAGGAAACTTTTTGTTGCCTACAATATAGGAAGTGTTTGGCGGGGACATATGTCAAAAAATTAAAGCCGGATATTTTTAAGTTTCTTTTGAAATCAAAAAAATTGAAAAAAGTTCTTGACTTTCGACCTGGGTCTAGGGTTTAGAATCCTTCTTGTAAGACAAAGTATATTACAGCAAGGAGGAATAGCATATGTTTGAATTTAAAACAAAATTACCCGTAGGCGAAGAAGCAGCTGATATGTCTTGCGACTACAGTATGTATACATGGGAGGCACAGGGAGATGTGAAACCCAATGTAGTGACAAAGACAGATGGTTGCTATGTATGGAATGAAAAAGGAGAGAAGCGATTTGATATCGGATCTGGTGCAGTATGTTCCAATGTGGGACATGGTCAGAAGCACATTCAGGAAGCGATTAAGTTTCAGGCAGATCGTGTGGAATATTGTACACATGATAATGTAACAGATGTCAGAGCAGCGTTATCAAAGAAGCTGATCACAGAATTTGCGCCGAAAAACATGTCAAAAGTTATTTTTGGTACTGGTGGCGGTGAAATGAATGAGTGGGCTTTGCGAGTTGCCAAGGAGTATACCGGACGATATAAAATTTTATCCCAGTATGGTGCTTATCATGGGGCACAGTATGGTGCTGCGAATCTAACTGGTGAGGGATGGAGATTCACTTCCGATCCACCAATTGCAGGACACACACACTTCTTTGGACCAAATTATGAGGATCAGGTGGTCGGTGCAAAGTTTGAATCAGAGGAGGCGTGGACAGAATTTCTGCTGGGTCAGCTCAAGAACATCATTGAGATCGAAGGACCGCAGAAAATTGCGGCAATTTTCTTTGAAGCCATCACAGGTGGCGGTGGTGCGATTGTTCCGCCGAAGGGATATTATAAAGGAGTACGTGAGTTATGTGATAAATACGGTATCCTGCTGGTGATGGACGAAGTTATGGTGGGCTTTGGTCGTTGTGGTAAGAATTTTGGTCATGAGTATTTTGATGTAGAGGCAGATATCATTACTTTCGCAAAGGGTGTCACTTCTGCATATCTTCCGTTTGGTGGGTTAATGGTCAATGAAAAGATCGCTACATATTTTGAAACCCATCCGGCACCGGTAGGATGTACTTATACAGCACATCCGTTATCCTGCGCCTGTGCGTTGGCAACGTTGGAAGTATATCAGGAGCAGAATCTGATTGAAAATTCTTATAACATGGGTATGATTATTGAAAATAAGTTAAAAGAGTTTGAAACAATACATCCAAGTGTCGAGAAGACGAGAGGGAAGGGCCTGCTTCGTTGTTATCGTCTGGTAAAAGAGTTACGAGAGAATGAGGAAGCATTAAATAAACTGGTCCAGATGTATGATGATAAAGGATATTGTAATATATTCTTCCGTCTGGGCAATTTTGTGATTGCACCACCCCTCTCAATATCAGAAGATGAAGTAAATATGATTTTGAAAGACACGGATGAAGTCTTGACAGAGATGGATAAATACCTAAAGTAAATTTTCCGGAAGTATCGTGAATAACAGGTGGTCTTGTCCACCTGCTATCGCGATCAAAACATATGGCATATGTAAACGCCTGCTATTATGTAAATATAAAAGGCGGTGTATATTTATGAAAATGTATTTAATTGGTGAAATTGCAAAGATAACGGGCTTGTCTGTACATGCGCTTCGATATTATGAAAAACATAATGTAGTAAAGCCGTGCTATATTGATGAAGAAACAAATTATCGATATTATTCGGCAGATGATGTAGCGAAATTTGAAGTGCTAAAAGAATGTAAAAAGATGGAATTATCTTTGGCACAGATTACCCGGATCACCCAGGCTGAGACAGATGAGGAGATTCTTTCTATTATTGTCGAGCAACAGGAGGAAATACAAGAGAAAATAAAGTATTATCAAATCGTACTGGACAATTTGAGATGGTATCATCAGGAATACTTGAATTTGATGAAGGCAAAGCGAGTTTGCTATGTGCCTTTTGTTCAAAATATAAAACGAAGAAGGGTTATATATAGAGAGAATCCTTATGAGGAGTACGCTTCCGCTTTGGCATTGACCGAAATTGCGAAAGATGAACTGAAAAATAATGACACGATCTTTAAACATTTTGGGTTTATTGCCAAATTAAATTATTGGGAAGAAAATTTAGGATTACGTGTGCAGGGTGAATATTTGGATTTAATGCAGGAAGAATATCGTTATACAAAGCCTTCTTTTGTCTTTGATATTCCAGCAGGAATATATCTCTGTATGAATTTTGCAACACCAGTATCAGTAGATATTACCGATGTAAATGAAGAGACGTTTCCGGAATTAAGGAAAATGCAGGATTATTTAGTGAAACATAACTACTCGCCTAAGATGATTCTTGTAGAAGAATTTGCACAATCATTAAAAATGATTGACCGGGTGAGATGTCAGGTACAGATATTACTGGAGGTGCAGATGGATGAATAATTTTGAATTTGGAATAGATACCAGGATTGTATTCGGTAAGGATCAAATTGCTAAACTTGCCGATGAGATCCCGAAATATGGAAAAAAGGTCCTTCTGGTGTATGGAGGGGGGAGTATCCACAGAAATGGCATTTATAATAGGGTTATTTCTGTATTGAAAAATTTTAATGCAAATATTTCCGAGTTGTCAGGAGTGGATGCGAATCCACATGTTTCTACAGCACGGGAGGGAGTTGATATATGCAAACAAAAGGCGATAGACGCTATTGTGGCAGTAGGAGGAGGCAGTGTCATTGACTGCTCAAAGTTGATTGCTGCAGGAGCAAAATATGATGGTGACTGCTGGGAATTAGTAAAGCACCCGATCCTGATACAGGAAGCCATTCCTGTTTATGTTGTTTCCACGA
>JAUNIU010000013.1 GCA_030523265.1 Eubacteriales bacterium
GAAACTCTGGGGGAGGATCTTTGGAGTAACCGGGGAATATGCCTACAAAAATATGAGACGTAACCGGGGACGGTCGGTGGGGTTGTTTTGCAGCCTGTTACTGTGTGTAGTAATGATTGGGTTCGTACAAAGTGGTTCCGAGAGCCTTTATGCCACCATTATGAATACATATCAGGGAAAAAATGTGGAGTACCTGGAGACGGTTTATCCAGAGGAAGCAGCATATGATGAAACAATAGCAACGCAGATTCGGACAGAACTGGAAAACATTGACTCTGTCCAAAAAACTGGACTTTTGATCGGGAGAGATGAGATTTATCCCTTTGATCCGACGTTAGCACAATATATGGAAGGAAAAATTCAGTTTTGTCGTCATATAGCATATGATTCGGAACAGATGCAGTCGTTGCAATCGTATTTGCTGGCTGGGGAGGCGGATTATCAGGCAATGACACAGAATAATGGTGTGTTGCTTTGTGATATGGAGTATAATGTGGCGAACCAGGATACGGATTATGTGGAGAAGGATATACGAAGAACGAAATATCAGGTTGGCGATAAGATCAAAGGTATAAGTACGGATGGGGAGAAACATGCCTATCAAATCTTTTATCAGGCATTATATCAGGTAGCAGAACAAAACGGGATTTCGGCGACTGCAGAGGAGGCGGACGAACTTTGGCTGCAGCAATATAGGAAGGATCGGGAAAGTGGAGAAGATACGATCTCGACTCAGCCGGAGGAATTTAACTCATTAGAGTATTTGTTTGAAGGGGACGAGGGGTTTGAGGAGTGCCGGAGACAAATGATTCGATTGTTTCAGAAGCAGGGAATTGATCTCACAGAGGTGCAACCCATCAAAGAATATAATAGTATCCGATCTATCTATAGCGCTTTGAGACAATGGGAATATGATCACGGGGCAGTAACGGAGTACACGATTCAGGGAATTATTACGGAAGATCCGTTAAATGGAGGCATGACGGATGCGGAATTAGGCAGTGGACGGAATATTGTCTTGATTCATTCGCAGGATGCGGTGAAACAGGGGTGGATTGACAATAAGCTGGAGGGTTCCTATGCCTGGGTTTGGTTTATCGAAGTAGGGCGTGATCCCGAGAGTATCCTGGATGGGAGATTGGAGAAATATTGCAAGGAACAGAGGACAGGATGTAAGCTAACCAGTTGGTATATTTTTGATGGTGTGACAGGATATGATATACAGGAATATCTGGATATGCTGAAAACGTTGCGGATCGTTCGCATGATTACCATCATTGTTACCGTCAGTATCGTGGTGATCTGTCTGATTCAGGTGTTTAATACGCTGTGTGCCAATATTGCTCTGCGCAGAAAAGAGCTGTGGTTGCATGAAGTGGTGGGAATGAGCTCCAGACAGAAGCGATTCATGCTGCTTTTAGAGCATGGTGTGGCAACGGTGGCTTCCGTGATCGTCGGATATCTGCTGGCATGGGGGATGAGTTGGTATTTTATCCAATATTTGATGGATCAAAACGGTATTGTGCAATATATTTGGCCGGGTGGATTGGTGATGGCGGCAAGCCTTTTCATAGTGGCTTTGGTGGAGATTGTGAGTATATTGGGGATCAGAAGTACCGCAAAGAGAAGGTGATTGTGTGGACTTCGTAACACAAATGTAAGGATTTTTTATATTCATGTAATGGTAATTTTTGAAAAATACATTTATACTAAATATGTGATTTAACTTAAAAACGAGGAGAGAAGTTAAAGGGAAAGGAAGTTACCGATGAATAAAACAGTGCAATTTATTGGAGTTGCAATACTTGTCGTTAGCATGGAGATATTTCTCGCCGGGTGTAGTATGCAGAGACAACAGAAGCAAGAGACAAAACGGTTCGCAGATGCTGATATAAAGTATCCATTTGCCAATAATGAAGCAGTATATATAGAGAACCTGGACGTGGAGGATGCAACAGTGGTGGAACAGTGGTCTTTCGATGGAACGTTGCAGCAGAGTTATGAGCTTTCGGAAGAGGCTAGTCTTCTCTATGTGAATGATACGGAGTTATTATATGATTACTATGATGTGAATACGGACAACTCATGGATTATGCAAATTCCGATCCGGCAGACAGAGAGTGAACAGAAATTGCTGCTGGATCAGGAACAGAAAATCATGGAGATAACAGGTGATCATTGTGGTTATGTTGAT
This sequence comes from Eubacteriales bacterium, assembly GCA_030523265.1. Lineage (GTDB taxonomy): Bacteria > Bacillota > Clostridia > Lachnospirales > Lachnospiraceae > Butyribacter. The sequence continues at coordinate 2,195 of JAUNIU010000013.1, forward strand.
GTTGGCGGGGAGCAATGGTATCCTGCATTTTATGCCAATGAAAACTATCTTGTCTATCTGTCAGAGGATGCTTTGCATGTGTATGACCGGAAGGCGCAGAAAGAACTGGAATTATCTGGTGATCCTTTGTTTGCACATAGTTTCACCCAGTCATCGGCAACCGTTTTGTCTAATGTCTGTTGCGACCAGATCATCTTTAACACAGAACCAGTGGGGGAGAATGAATATGGTGCCCCTTATGGATTTTCGCTTTATCATTTGGGCGAGGAGTGTGTGGAGACTATCGATGAGCGTTGTTATACCACAGCTGCTTTTCTCACAGATCCGTGGCGCGATAAGGTATACTATCAGATCGAGACAGATCAAAGCATATGGGAATATGACTGCGAGAGTGGTGAGAAACGGGAACTGATATCCCACCAGGCATTTCAGAAGTGTTATCAGAAGCAGGGATTGGAGTGGATACCCGAGGAAGACAATGATAGTATGTTTCTGGAAGGGGATACACTATATATTATCAAATCCAAACAGGAAACGGAGAAACCGCAGATCTTTTCCTATGAATTAAAGGGCAAGGGTATCCTGCAATATGAGGAAAAGTTGACCAAGGCATTACAGCAGTGCGTGTGTCAGGGGGTTGATTCCGGTGATTTCCTTGATGGTTATAATTATGATCATAGGATTGTGATATTGGAGGGGAAACTTTTATATACCTTAGGTTGGGGAGCGTATTATTGCATTGATCTATCCACTGCCGAATCCAAGAAAGTCACCAGTCAGGATGCGGAGAAGGTGTATTTTGCGCTGGCGGGGATATGGATTGAGGATGACACAGAAAAGGATATAGAGGATGTGGCAGGCTCAAAAGAACAGAAGACAGATGTGGAAAGGGCGGCACAGAGACAGGCGGAGAAGAAGGCGCAAAAGGCAGTCGCCAAATTATCCGTGGAGGAGCAGCTTTCTCAGCTAAGCCGGAAGGTGATGCAATATTGGAATAAAACGGGAGATGATGGGTATTATGATGATATAAGTTACACGGTGACAGATCTGGATCACAATGGGGTGTTGGAATTGTTGATCTCCACACGTGCACAAGGTTCAGGAAGATTTACGGATACAGAGGTGTTCCGTGCTGATACAGAGGGGAAAGCCGTCAGATTTGATGATGGGAATATATACGATGATATCGTTGATGGTATCGACACTGTATATTATGATGAGGACAGAGATCGTTATCACTATATTACATATGATAGCGGAGGAAGTGTGGGATGCTGTGAGGATGCATTGACGCTTCAGGATGGGGAGTTTCAGGTGGAAAACATATGTGGTTGGTATGAAACAGTACACCACAAATCGGGGAAAACGAAAATAATATATTACAAGATGGTAAATGGAGAGGAGCAGGAAATCGCCGAGGCAGACTATAAACTGACTCAGATCATAGATGCGTATTTTGCGGATGGTAAGAAACAAAAAGTCAAAATCACCTGGATTCTTTACCCTGGTGATAGAAAGGACTTAACAAAGCAGGATGTCCGGCAGAAGCTGACAAAGGCATATCATCGCTTCATGGGCAGGTAAAGGGAAGTAGGAAACGATGCACACAAAAAGATTATACACAAAATCTAAATGGAGAAAATGCCGGATGCTCTTGCGCGTACAGTCCGATTTGCTGGGACAGGAATGGAAACTGTATTGATAACACAGTTTTGTTAGCTGATGATGTAATAGAAGGCATTTTTTATGCGGAGTTCGACATGGAAGCAATTAGGGAATATCGGCAAAAATAAGATAACAGAAAAGGCGGAACATTGAGATTTTGCCGACAGTGTGATATATTATACATTAAATTGGTGTATTTGTTTTGATTCGATTGATAACGGAGGAGAGCGTATGCAATATCTTTCAGTTATTGAAATGGCAAAAAAATGGAATATGTCGGAGCGCAGCGTTAGGAACTATTGCGCCCAGGGACGTGTGCCGGGTGCATTCCTTGCCGGAAAGACATGGAATATTCCGAAGAATGCAGAAAAACCGGAACGTTCCAATAAGCGAAAGGAACAGCCTATTACCCTGTTGGATATTTTGCGGGAGGAAAAAGCAAAAAAGTATTCCGGCGGTATTTATCACAAGACTCAAATTGATTTAACCTATAATTCCAATCACATGGAAGGTAGTCGTCTGACACATGATCAGACCAGATATATTTTTGAAACGAATACCATTGGAGTAGAAAATGAAGTTCTCAATGTGGATGATGTGATTGAGACAGCAAACCATTTCCGCTGTATTGACGGGATTATTGATAACGCAAGTGTCGCACTGACTGAGAAATTCATAAAAGAACTGCATCTGATTCTGAAAAATGGTACCAGTGATTCCAGAAAAGACTGGTTTGCCGTAGGCGATTATAAGAAGATGCCAAACGAGGTGGGTGGCGGGGAGACTGCGCTTCCGGAAGAAGTTGCTGATAAGATGAAAGAACTGTTGACAGAATATAACGGTAAGGAAGAAAAGACTTTTGAGGATATTCTGGACTTCCATGTGAGGTTTGAACAGATTCATCCGTTCCAGGATGGAAACGGGCGTGTAGGAAGACTGATTATGTTCAGGGAATGCCTGAAATATAATATTGTTCCATTCATTATCGAAGATCATTTGAAGCTGTACTATTATCGTGGATTGAAAGAATGGAGCAATGAAAAAGGCTATCTGACAGATACTTGCTTGACTGCACAGGACAAATATAAAGCGTATTTAGATTATTTTAGGATTAAATATTAAGAATGCAAAGAGATGTGAAAAATGACGAACAAAGAAATATTGTCTGTTGCTATGCTTCAATCCGCAACAGATTTAAACGCAGATGTTTCTGACTTTACCGCAGATGAAAATGTAATTGTAAAGGCAGAGGTGGGGTCGCTCGCAAAAAAATATTACAAAGAACCTATTGCATGCAATTTCGTTTCCTATGGAAGTAATATTGTGGCTTCGGTGAAAGATGAATACAGAGAAATTGTAAAAGAGTATTTAGATCAATTCGAATTCTATCATTGCTTTGAGACGCCTAATATGCATTGGATTGACGAGAAAATGAAAACACAGGGTCAGCGGGTTTGTTTTATGGCAGAGTATTTTTTGCCAGATGTTAATGTCATAAAAAGGCTCCATTCCGATTATCAGCTTAAAGTATTATCGCAGGCAGGGGGTTGCATCCTCTCTGACAAGTAATTTGGCAGTTGAAATAATGGATAGAGGGAAAGTGCCCTTTTACTGTTGCGCATGGTCAAATGTCAGGTCGGCTAAAAATGCGCTAAGAAGTGGGTTTATGCCTGCCTGGGTTGAAATGACAATAAAACCTGCTGATATGGTTGAGAGGATGAATCAATAGTAAATCCGATTGGCTGGAGCATTGTAAAGTTTGGAAATCTGCAATGCGTTCTTTTGATTTTTCTTATTGTAGGCGATCAGCATAGCCTCTGAAAATCCCATCGAGCCACTGCGGCGGTCTCTGGCTGTTCGGGTAAGTTCTTTGACGGAAAAAAGTCCTAATTTTTCTTTGAACAGTTCGTCTTTTAATGCGTCTCCAAAACAGTAAATGAGTCTTGCAACCCCGCTTAACATATTGGAGCTGAAGGAGTGCGGCGCACCTTCCCAGGTGCCGATGATGAGCCGGAGAGTGCGGTCAAGCACATGAAAGCCGTAGTTTTTGTAAATTCGTTCTAGTGTGGCCACAGCACAGATTTTACCCGGCTTTGATTTGTTAGCAATACAGAGTCCATAAGACTCGACAGTATCACGGATCAAAAGCTGTGCATCGTTTCCGGCCTCTATGTTTGCGGTGAAGACTTCATATGGCGTCAGATTTTTAGTATACTTCATCTGATTGGCAAAGATATCCGCTTCGCGCTGGTAGACGAGATCGTCATAAATCATGCACCATACCGGAGTTTCTCTGGATCCGGATACCAATGCTACAATTTCAATCGTGTGCTGTCCATTAAAAACATAATTAATACCGTCCCGGCGACTGACTTTGACCGGATTAATTTGGTACAGATCAAAATCTTTAGCGGCTTTCTGAATATTTTTTTCGTATAACGCTCTTTGATAGTCCTGGTTAGATACTAGATTTTTAATGGGAATTAATTCATATTGCACCTGTGGTACGAATGGACTAAAATCAATTTCTGTTTCGTTCATGACCTTCCTCCTGCATTTGTCGCTGTAATTCTTTGATTTGTCGGGTGAGTTGTTCTAGTTGTCGGCTCAGTTTATCCAGGGCAAAAGACGATGCGTGGCCGAATTTTGCCGTGTCCTGTGTTCGTTTTAATGAGTTGATCCACATAGGAATCGTGAGAGACAGGCTGGATAATTCTGCATCCGGATCATACTTTGGCATATTTTTGATTCCTGGCACTGATTTTTCAGGCTCGTTGTTTTCTTTTATTTCTGATACGACAGCCGACATAGGAGCATTTTTGCAGCCTGTGGTGTGAGGTGTATCGCAATTTGTCTGCCAGGATTCTTTGGTCTCCTCAGAATCAGAGAAAGCCAGTCGGATGGTGCGGTTCTGGGAGAGCTTACAGTTTCCCTGCAGTATTTTTGAGGCTATACCCGGTGTTTTTTGTTCCAGGGCATCTACTGCTGCCGCATAAACGGAGTAGCGATAGACACTTCCAGGCGAGCAGGAAATGTAGTCTTTGAGTAGCAGAGAGACAATGATACGGCTTTTATAGGCTTCTTTGGTGGAAACAATATGTTCTTTATTTTGTAATAAATGTTTATAGGCAAGCGGATCAGAAGCCTGTATTTCTTTCTGCGCAAGATACAGTTTTCCGATGCAGTAACGTAAATGTTCATTCGAGATCGGCTCGCCTTTACGTTGCTTTATAGATTCCAGACAAAGCCAGATCATGATTTCTGCCCGGGAATTTGCACTCTTGTTTTTCACAGTAAAAGGAATCCGGCATCGCTTGCAGATTTTATATTCGGCGAGTCCTTTTAATATATTATTATTCCATGTGATAATAATCGGTCGTCGTCCTCCGTATATAATTTTTTGTTCTAACCGTTTATATTCATCCTGGCTACAGGGAATCATGATTCGTTCAAAGTCGGGATCAATCGTAAGATTGGTCAGACATGGTTCACTCATTTTATTTCCTCATTTCTTCTATATGCTGTTTTAATGATTGCCGTCATGCAATGTATATTCGTTCATAAAGAATAGTACAAGATTTTCTCCGGGAAGATATTGTCCGAAAAAGTAGTATTTTTCCTGGTTATTCCATTGACCGCTAATCTGTTGCAAGGCTTTTATCAGATATTTACTGTAAAACTCACAGCAGTGATGCGAGTGGATGACAGACCAGCGGATGCGCTCGGAGCGGAAATCGTCACCGTTACAGCTTTTAATAGCAACGACGTTTTTTTCTGGATTAATCAGAAACTGAATGTATTCTGGTTCTCCTAATACATGCAGTGTCTGTCGGTGGATCCGGATTCGGTACTGTTTCAGGTCAATGAGCATGGAAGGCTGGGTCGGTGAAATTAAGAGATTTTTGTCCGGTGTCTTTGGCATATGGGGATTCCTCGCTTTCATGAGTATTTGATATGGTTTCTTCTGATGGAGTCAGGGACGGAAGCAAGGCGGCGTCTTCCGCATCAGTAGTAGGGGTATGATCATGGGAACGTTTTTTGGCGCTTTGCTCTTTTTGCAGTCCGAAGATGGCATAGCTGTCAAACGTGTTTATCTGCATCACTGCTTTGTGTTCCGATACCGGAACGCCAAATTGTGTTTTCCAGTCTTCTGGGTAGGACGGAATACGGGATGCGTTTGTCCTGCCTTCATTTTTGACAGAGCGTTTATAGATTTCCGGCGCGTTCAGGTCAAAAACAAATAAAATCTCGTCGTTGGACTGGATCAGTTTCCCGAGCAGCTTATAACGATAATCAGGGTTCCAGCTCATCAGCGACATCACTTTGGCAAAAAATACACGGCAGGTGATCTGTTTCGGAGACCGTTTACTGGTGGCGGAACACCATCGGAAAGAATCTTTTTCTTCTTCCCGACAGGGTTTGACCGCCAGTTTTTTTTCTTCCGGGTTAACAAGAATCTGTATGTAATCGAAGTCCGGCAGTCTTTTGATACAGGCGGTATTTACGGACACTTTGTAGTGGTTGAAGGTAAAGGAAGGTTCGTAAATATGAGAAAAGAATTCTCCACGTACCACCTGAAAACCTTCATAACTGAAATTGTTATCCTGTATAATTTCTATATTATTTTTCCTCTGATTGTCTGTACTCATTTTTGATCTCCTTCTGCATTCCGTCAATCAATTCGTCGATATTTTGCACAATCCCAATGGGTTTTGTCACTTGCAGGGGGGAAGGATTATAAGGTTTCCCACGGGCCTGCGAATTCCATTGCCCGGTCGTGCGAAAGGCGATTAGTTCATTTGATTGTTCCTGACGGTAATAATCACATCCAAAAGAAGCTGACCAGTCTTTTGGATATAATAAAATATTCTTTTTCGTACCTAATGGTTCGATGTCGTCTTCAAAGGACGGAATCCTGGGTTCTTGTTTTTTCTCCCTGTTGTCTGTTATATCATCGGCAGGATAGAGGATTTCAGTATCTTCCAGATTAAAAATCAGGACGGATTCCTTTTGATTTTGCTGTTTTATTCCGATGATTCGATATTTACAAGTGGGATCCCAGCCGAATAATTGGTACAAATTTGGCAAAAAAGCAGCGCCCGATATCATGCGGGGGACTTTAATCCCATCGTGCAGTCTGGACCAGCGGATGGCATGTTTATTTTTTTCATCCGCGGGGCGCAGGACAAATAATTTATGGCCGGGATGCACTAACATTTCGACGTAGTGAGAGGTGAATTTTCGGACGCAGGCGGTTGTCAATGACATTCCTTCATATGAGAATGTAATGGAAAGCCGATCCGCATTATTGAAAAACTGCGCTCTGGCCACCTCGAATCCACGCAGGTCGAATTCCCCTTTTTGTAATGCAGAACATTGATCACAAGGGGGTTCTGATTCTGTGTATACACTTTCTGAAGCGTTTTTATAATCCTCGGCTTTGAAACCAGACCAGCGAGGGTTGATAGTGACAAAACCTTTCAAAACACCATTGGAGATAACCTGTAGTTCCGGTAAAATACCTTTATATCCATATTTGGCATTGGTAATTAATTTCTGTACCGCCAGAAAATCATCTCTGGAAATAATGGATTCATGATGGCCAATCTGCCTGTACTGGTTGCGGTCCTGCCTGTTCTTTTTGGATTTATGATCCAGATAATTAGGAGTCCATGTTTTACGTGCAAGAACATCGCCACAGTGGCGTTCGTTTTGCAAAATGCCTAAAACAGATCCGGGCGACCAGGTGGTATTGCCAAGTTTGGTATGCCGCTTTAGCTTTGTCAGGGTGGAAGCAATCTCCTGGCAGGTATACCCGTATAAATACATGAAAAAAATAAGACGGATCGTCTTTGCTTCTTCTTCGTTGATAATCAGATTGCCATCTTCGTCATGGTCATAACCCAGCAGTTTCGGGGTGAGAAAAACGCCGCTGCCGAAACGCATTTCGATCGAAGCGTTCATAATTTCTGATTTATTATGACTTTCTTCCTGAGCGAGTGTAGCTATAAAGGAAAGTGCCATCTCACTGTTGGACTGCAGGGAATATATTCCCTCAGTTTCAAAGATAATGCCGACGGGCGGATCAAGAGCTGCCAATTTTCTTACATATCCGATACAGTCTACTACATTTCTGGCAAAGCGCGAAACGCTTTTGGTAATGATGAGATCAATCTTTTTATCATGGCAGTCCTGCATCATTTGTAAAAAGGCTGTGCGGTGCTGGAGTGAAGTGCCGGAAATGCCTTCGTCGGCATATATTTTGACAAGATTCCAGCCGGGACGCTGCCTGACTACTTTTTCATAATGGTTTTTCTGCAGTTCATAAGAAGAAGTCTGACGGGGATCGTCGGTAGATACGCGGGCATAAACTGCCACGCGGCATGTACTTTGATCTTCATAAAAATTAACCGTTGGTATCGCCGGGATTTTTTCAAGCTGATTGTTATCTATCCCTTGATATCTGCGGCGGATTTTTGCTTTTTGCGCTTGTATAGATGAAAGATTTTTTTCGTTTTCGTTCATGGATAAGGCTCCTTTGTATTTTTCTTTTCTTTAGTATAGAAGAAAGTATGAAAAAAAGAATGGACTGTAAGCTTACTTCCCAGCCGCCAGTTTATATTGTTAAAAAAATTATAATGATGGAGAAAAACAGATTACGGAGGTGGCTGCTTTAATGGTCAATTACGAACTCATTGGTAAACGGATCAAGGAGATCCGCAAAAGGAAAAGGATTTCTCAAGGAAAGCTGGCAGAGGCGGTAGATCTGTCCGAACAGTATATCAGCCAGATCGAAACGGCAAAACGGAAAGCCAGTCTGAATACGGTCGTGAGTATTGCAAATGAACTGGAAGTCAGCGTGGATGAATTGCTTTATGGAAATTTGAAAATACCACTGCAGGAATATAGCGCTGAAATAAATGCAATTTATGAAGACTGTACCGGATATGAGATGCGGGTTTTATTTGAAATTAGCGTTCAAATGAAGCGCATTTTACGGGAGAATCACGACTTATGGGAACGAGAGTGACTGCGGATTCTGACGAAATACGCAGAGGCTGCCAGGGGTAGCTCTGGCGTGGTTTTTGGGGTGCTTTTGCCCTTCTGCTTCTTATTGAAAAAGGATGTTTTGTGTGTTAGTATAAAAACATCCAATAACAGACTTTTACTCTGTTCTGATTTACGCCAGGTGTTTATGAAACTAAGGAGGATGGAAATATGCGACAAGCTGCGCGCAGGCCTGCAATTATCATTTTTTGTATCTGTATGGCTGTGCTTATGGGAGGCTCCTGCTTTTGGTACTACCGTCAGATTAGTGAAAAAATCTATCAGTCTATGATTGACAATATACAGGAATTAGCAGAGCATGATTTGAATGCGATCAGGACGAACGTGGAAAAAAACTGGAACCAGCTGGAGTCGATTCATCAAAGAATGTTGTATTATGATTATTCCAGTGTCGGCGAGATGCAGGAAAGACTGCATGTGGAGCAGACCACCAGTGATATCGAAAAGCTGTATTATGTGGCGGAGGATGGAAAACTATATTCCGGTGATTATATTATTTCCGAAGATGCGAACCTGACGTCCGAGTTTGAAAAAGAGGATGACCGCTTTGTGATCCGGTATGATGATGTAGATACCGATATACCGGAACTTCAGAGGGAATATCTGTTATATGGGATACGGGTAGAGCCCTGGGAAGTGGAAGGCGTCGTGTTTACCGGCATGATCAGTAAAAGATTAACGGACAGTATGCAGGATGAATTAATCATTCAATCCTATGACGAACAGGGCTCCAGCAGTGTGGTGGATGCAGATGGTTACTATATCATTAATGTGAACCGCTCCATGAGCTTTCAGGAACGGCAGAATTTTTATACTGCTTTTGACCAGAAACGGTTTTTAACCGGGGGCGAGGATATCAGTAAAATTGATCAGAAGCTGAAGAACGGAGGGATTTATACAACAATATACCGTGATGAAACGGGGGACGAAAAGGTCATGACGTTCCAAAAAGTGGGACAGATGGACTGGTATTTTATTATGGAAATTTCCCGTGATGTATTCAAAAAGCAGACGAGCAGTATCATGTATTTATCTTTGATCGCCGCCATTCTTGTAATCATTGCGCTGGTATTCTCTGTGGGGATGTGGTACATGATGATGCGGAAATCACTCCACGCGAAAACACAGATTGAGGCTAAAAACGAATTTCTATCTAACATGAGCCATGAAATCAGAACGCCGCTGAACGGACTCATCGGTCTGAATCATCTCATGGCGCAAAATATCGACGACCGGGATAAGATGAAGGAATATCTGCAAAAGGCGTCTCACGCGGCGCAGTATCTGCTGGCTCTGGTAAATGATATTCTGGATATGTCTAAGCTGCAGGCAGGGAAAGTGGATCTGCATATCGCTCCGGCGAATCTGGACATGATCCTGGACAATGTGATTTCCATGCAGCGGGAAAACATAGAAGGGAGAGGCCTACATCTGTGTGTGGAATCGGATATTCAGGAATCCTGGATCGAATGCGATGAAGTCAGAATGAAACAGGTGTTGATGAACCTGTTGAGCAACGCAGCAAAATTCACACCGCGGGATGGGACGATTACGGTGCGGATGTATCAGGAGGCGGCAGGGGAAGTCGATGGGAAACAGAGGATAAAAAACTGTTTCGAAGTAGAGGATACCGGCTGCGGCATGAGCGAAGAATTTCAGAAGCATATTTTTGAAGCCTTTACACAGGAAAGAGAGCATAATGCCGAAAGCCAGAAGGGAACCGGACTGGGCATGTCCATCAGTCATCTGCTGATGGAGGCGATGGATGGAGACCTTTCTGTAAAAAGCAAATTGGGAGAAGGAAGCACTTTTTATGTTTCTTTTCCGGCTGTAGTGACGCAGGAGCCGGGGCACATAGCGGCAGAGCAAGAAATACGTGCAGCAGACCTGGATCTGGAAAATCTAAATATCCTGATCGCAGAGGATAATGAAATTAACGCAGAAATTTTAACGGAAATTCTAAAGGAGAATCATATCACGTCAGAGGTGGCGCGAAACGGCAGGGAAGCGGTCGAGAAGTTCGCAGACTCAGCTCCCGGTACCTATCCGATCATTCTGATGGATATCCAGATGCCGGAAATGGACGGGTATGAGGCGGCGAAAGCGATTCGCAGCCTGAAGCGGGCCGATGCAGGTACGGCGCGGATCCTGGCATGCACGGCGAATACATTCCAGGAGGATATCGACCGGGTGATGGAATGCGGCATGAATGGCTTTATCGGGAAACCGATTAATATCGAGGAGTTGTTTCTCAAATTAAAGGAGTAGGAGGATGGCGATGAAAAAAAGAGGGTTAGGCGCTGCGGTGCTATTGGGACTGGGGCTGCTGTTGTGTGGCTGCGCGCAGGAGGAGGTCAGCATTACAGTAAAGGTGCCGGTGCTGGCAATGGATACGGTAGCAGATTCGGATATCCGGAGTGCCGATGAATTTCTGGAAAAGGCCGCGGAGGCATTTGAAGAACAGAACGAGGGAGCAAAAGTGCGCGTCGTGACCTTTGAACAGACCAAGGAGGACGAAGCGGTTGCCGGCTGTTTCGATACGGATGAGGCGGCGGATGTGTTGTATGAGGGCTACTTTAATATGGCAACGTATATTTATTCGGGTAAAATGGTGCCCCTGGACGATATGATATCCGATGAGATGAGGGATGATATTGACAGCAGTATGTGGGACATGAGTAAGGCCGGAGGAAAAACCTATATGGTCCCATTTTTAAGCCTGCAGAATACATATATTTATAATAAAGAACTGTTTCGGAAAGCGGGACTGGAAAAATATCTGACCGGGGAAACGGTGATTCAGAACTGGACACTGGACGAATGGGAGGAAATTCTGGCCACCCTGAAGGAAAAACTGCCGGAGAATACTTATGTCATGCCGATGTATGCGGCCAATGACCAGGGCGATACGCATACTATGACTCTGATTCGCAGCAGAGGGAGCCATTTCTTTGATGAAGACGGGAAATTTCATCTTAACACGCAGGAGGGAATCGCCGGACTGCAGTGGATCCGGGATAATATGGAAAAAGGATATTATCCGCCTTATTGTGAAGATCTGGAAATATCCGATACGGTAGAATTGTTTTATAATGGACAGATCGCGTTTATGATCGGCAACAGTGCAAACCGGAGTACTGTTCCGTTTGATTATGGCGTCGTTAATTTTCCGGGAGGGGAAAACGGATATGCTACCGCATTTGTCACAGGCTTTTCCGCGTTTGATAACGGGGATGAGAAAAAGCTGGAGCTGGCCAGAAAATTTGTGAAATATATCTGTGAAACGGAAACCTGGCGGGATTATTCAGCCGGAGCGATCCCGGCCAGCCAAAAAACGGCAGAGAAATATCAGGATCAGATTCCGATGCTGGAGGAATATTATCGGAATAATACGAATGTAGTGGACTTTACGGCCAATAATCCCAACTGGAGGGGCGTCAGAGACACATTCTATCCTCATATACAGAAATTACTGCGGGGAGACGAATCAGCGGCGGAGGCTGCTGCAGGGATTGATCAGGATTGCAATGCGGCGATCGAAGAAGGCGTTCGCACGGGCAGTCTGCATGAATAGAGTATCGTTGCGGACGAATGTTTCGTTCGGAACAGATGATATGGAAATCTGAGGTAAGCGATGGAAAAGACAGGAACAGGTGTTGCTTTTAAGCCATTGCGGCTGTGATACCGCGCAGGGATATTATTATGCGAAGCCAATGCCGGTGGAACAGTTTGACGAACGGCTGACATAAGCGGGATCAGGAGCGCAAATTTTGACACTCTCTCTGGAAAATGCTATAATCAATCAGTTAAGTATTCATTTCACGCCGTTTCGGTCTAGATGGGACGGTATACAGAATGGAGAGGATTATGCAACAAGATATTAAATTAAAAGGACGTCTGCGCACCTACCTGAGATGGCCGTTATTTCTGAGCCTGCTTTTGTTGGTGATGGTGGTGCAGCTCTTCATAGAGGATCGCAGGGCAGGCTTCATCGGCTTTTGCTATTTTGCCGTATTTTTCCTGTTGGCTTTGATTCTGCGGTATACAGGGCATCGTAAGCTGCGTCTGGATCTGATTCATTTTGCCAGCACCTATGGGGAAATGCAGATGCAGGTGATGACAGAACTGTCGGTACCGTTTGCGATCTTAAGCGAAGAGGGGCAGTTGTTATGGGGGAACGAAGCGTTTGTACAGGTGGCGGTGAATAAGAAAGCTGCCCGCAAAAATATCGCCAATGTATTCCCGGAGATTACAGAGAGCAGACTGCCAGCGGACGATCAGGAAACGGTGGTGCATATTCAGGCAGGGGAGCAGTATTACCGTGCGATCCTGAAAGTGGTGTCGGATGAAGCGCAGGAAACCACAGAACATTTGATGCCGATGGATCAGTTATTGGATACCAAGACGCTGATTACGATGTTTCTCTATGATGAGACAGAGGTCATCCAGGCAGAGGAAAAGCGGGAAGCAGAAAATCTGATTGTGGGACTTCTCTACATTGATAACTATGATGAGATGCTGGACAATATCGATGAGGTGCGGCAATCTCTGATGACAGCATTGATTGACCGGAAGATTAATAAATATATGCAGGGGATTGATGCGATATCCAAAAAGATCGAAAAGGATAAATTTTTGTTCGTATTTAAGCAAAGCTACCTGCAGGATATCTTAAATACCCGATTTCCTATTTTGGAAGATATCAGAAATATTAATATCGGGAACAATCAGGCGGGTGCATCTATCAGTATCGGTATCGGCGTGGGCAATGGTACCTTTCTGGAACGTTACGAATGGGCGCGTGCCGCTATTGATCTGGCACTGGGACGCGGCGGCGACCAGGCGGTGGTCAAAAGCGGTGACCAGGAACAGTTCTTTGGTGGAAAGCGTGTACAGCTGGAGCGGAATACCCGTGTGAAAGCCCGTGTAAAAGCCCACGCATTAAAAGAACTGATCGAAGGGAAAGAGCGCGTGATCGTCATGGGGCATTCCATCGGTGACGCGGATTCCTTTGGAGCTTCCATCGGAATCTACCGGATTGCCAAAACGTTGAACCGCAAGGCGCATATCGTGGTGGATGAAGTCAATGCTTCCGTGAAGCCCCTCAAAGAGAGGTTTTATGGAAATGAGTATGACGATGATATGTTATTAAACGGAGATGAAGCCAAGGCATTGATGGATGACAGCGTTCTCTTAGTGATCGTGGATGTCAATAAGGGTGACCATACAGAGTGTCCGGAGTTGATTGATATGGTACAGTCTGTGGTGGTGATCGATCATCACCGCCAGGCAGGGGATGCCATCGCCAATGCTGTGTTGTTCTATATTGAGCCATATGCTTCTTCTGCCAGTGAGATGGTGGCAGAGATCTCTCAATATATCGGAGGCGGGTTAAAACTGCGCCCGGCAGAAGCGGAAGCGATGTATTCCGGTATTATGATAGACACCAATTATTTTACCGATAAATGTGGTGTGCGTACCTTTGAGGCAATGGCATATCTGCGGCGCAACGGTGCGGATGCGGTACGGATCCGCAAGCTGTTCCGGGAGAGTCTGGAGGAATACAAGATCAAAGCGGCTACCATCCAGGATACGGAATTGTATCTGGATCAGTATGCCATCGCAGAATGTCCTTCCCGCGGTATTGATTCCCCTACGGTATTGGGGGCCAAGATTGCTAATTCGCTATTGGATATCAATAAAGTAAAAGCATCCTTTGTATTAACAAAATACAATGGTAAAATATATATTAGTGCACGTTCCATCGATGAGGTGAATGTGCAGGTCATGATGGAACATTTCGGTGGCGGTGGCCATATCAACATGGCAGGTGCACAGGTGCCGGGATTGGATATCGATGGTGTGAAGGAACGGCTGAAACAGGAGATTGATCAGATGATCGAGGAAGGAGAGGTTTAGATGGAAGTAATCTTATTAGAAGATGTGAAATCATTAGGGAAAAAGGGAGAAGTGGTCAAAGTCAGTGAAGGCTATGCCAGAAATTTTATCCTGAAAAAGAAGCTGGGAATAGAGGCAAATGCAAAAAATCTAAATGAGTTAAAATTGCAGAAAAAGCATACGGAAAAACTGGCACAGGAGAAATTGGAGGCTGCCCAGGCATTTGCAGAGGAATTGAAAGACAAATCTATCACAGTGATGATCAAAACCGGGTCCGGCGGCAGGAGTTTTGGATCGGTTTCCACCAAGGAACTGGCGGCAGCAGCTAAGGAACAGCTGGGGTATGATCTGGATAAAAAGAAAATGGTGCTGGATGCACCGGTCAAGAGTCCGGGCGCATTTAAACTGCCGATCAAATTGCATCCAAAGGTAGTCGGGGAATTGCAGGTGTTTGTCAAAGAAGCATAGAGTAGGATGAGATGACAGATCTTATCAGCACATAGAACAAAAGAGGTTGGAAGCATGGAAGAAGCAGCAATTAAGCGGATACCACCCCACAATGTCGAGGCAGAGCGCGCGGTGATTGGTTCCATGATCATGGATCGGGATGCCATTTTGACTGCGTCGGAGACTGTGACATCCGAAGATTTTTATCAGGGGCAATATGGTGTGATCTTTGATGCACTGGTGGACTTATACCGCAACGGCATAGGGACGGATCTGGTGACATTGCAGAACAAACTGCGCGAGATGGAGGCACCGCCGGAACTGAGCAGTGTGGAATATATTGGTGGTTTGTTAAACAGCGTACCGACTTCTGCCAATGTCAAACATTATGCAACCATTGTACATGAGAAAGCGGTGTTGCGCCGTCTGATACAGGCGACAGAGCGGATCGCCGGCAATTGTTATATGGATCGGCAGCCGTTAGAGGAGATTTTGGACGATACGGAAAAAAGCGTCTTTCAGGTGATGCAGCAACGAGGGGGCAGCGAATTTGAGCCAATCCGCGATGTGGTGCTGCGTACGCTGGACAGCATTGAGCGTGCAGCGAAGCAAAAGGGACATATCACGGGGTTAGAAACCGGATTCCGGGATCTGGATTATAAGACGGCCGGGTTGCAAAAATCAGATCTGATCCTGATTGCTGCCCGTCCTGCCATGGGTAAGACGGCTTTCGTCCTGAATCTGGCAGAATATATTGCTTTGCATAGCAAGAGCACCATCGCCATGTTCAGTTTGGAGATGAGCAAAGAGCAGTTGGTAAAACGAATGCTTTCCATGAATGCCCATGTGGATTCCCAAAAGATTCGTACCGGTAATCTGGAGGATGAGGATTGGGATCGTCTGGTGGGCAGTGTCCGCCGGATCGGTAATTCCAATTTGATCATTGATGATACATCCGGCATCACAGCATCCGAGCTGCGGTCGAAATGCCGCAAACTTAAGATTGAGCAGGGATTGGATCTGGTCATTATCGACTATTTGCAGCTGATGTCTGGTGGAAGCGGCCGCAGGAACGATAGCAGACAGCAGGAGATCTCGGATATATCCAGATCGCTGAAGATTATGGCAAGAGAGCTGAATGTGCCTGTGATCGCGTTATCACAGCTGTCCCGTGCCGTAGAGCAGAGACCGGATAAGAAACCTATGTTATCCGACCTTCGTGAATCGGGAGCCATTGAGCAGGATGCGGATATGGTTATGTTCCTGTACCGGGATGAATATTACAACCCGGATAGCGAGGAAAAGGGTGTGGCAGAGGTAATCATCGCCAAACAGCGTAGTGGTCCGACGGGTTCCGTGAAGCTGGCATGGTTGGCGAATCTCACCAAATTTGGAAATTTGGAACAGGACCACAATTAAATCAAAAAATATCTTTTTTGCCCTTGATTTACAGGGCATAATTGATTAGAATAAAGAACGTATGGTTATACAGGACAATCTATGTAGAACCGAACGTAAATGTCAGCAGATGACAGATAGGAGGAATACCATGGCAAATAAAGTGACATTTGATTATTCGCTGGCAGAGGGTGTGATCTCTGCAGATGAGATGAAAGCGATGGAGAAGATCGCGAACGATGCAAAGGAAGTGTTATTGAGCAAAGAGGGAGCAGGCAGCGACTTTCTGGGATGGATCGACCTTCCGATTGATTATGACAAGGAAGAGTTTGCAAGGATACAGAAGGCTGCAGAGAAGATTCAGTCCGATTCCGAGGTATTGTTAGTGATTGGTATCGGTGGTTCTTATCTGGGTGCCAGAGCAGCGATTGAATTTTTGAGACATGGATTTTATAATAATGTTTCCAAAGAGATTCGGAAGACACCGGAGATTTATTACTGCGGGAATAACTTGAGCGGAACCTACTTATCGCAGTTAAAGGATGTGATTGGAGACCGTGATTTCTCCGTAAATATTATCAGTAAGTCCGGTACTACCACAGAGCCGGCAGTGGCGTTCCGTATCTTTAAGAGGATGTTGGAAGATAAATATGGAAAAGAAGAGGCGGCAGGAAGAATTTATGCCACCACAGATAAAGCAAAGGGTGCACTGAAGAATCTGGCAACCGAAGAAGGATATGAGAGTTTTGTTGTGCCGGATGATGTGGGAGGTCGTTTCTCCGTATTGACGGCAGTGGGGTTATTGCCGATTGCGGTGAGTGGTGCCGATATCACGAAATTAATGGAAGGTGCTGCTTCCATGCGTGAAGTTTGTCTGGATAAAGATTTCGCCGATAATGATGCGATGAAATATGCGGCAGTCCGCAACATTTTACACCGCAAGGGTAAGGATATTGAGATCTTGTGTAACTATGAGCCGGCATTGCATTATGTATCCGAGTGGTGGAAACAGCTCTATGGTGAGAGTGAAGGAAAAGATCAGAAGGGTATCTTCCCGGCATCGGTAGATCTGACGACAGATTTACATTCCATGGGACAGTTTATTCAGGACGGCAGCCGTCTCATGTTCGAGACAGTGATCGAATTAGAGGAGCCGGATTACAACATTACTATTGAGGAAGAGCCGGTGGATCTGGATGGTTTGAATTATCTGACTGGCAAGACTCTGGATTTTATCAACAAGAGTGCGATGAAAGGTACGCAACTGGCACATGTGGATGGAGGTGTACCAAACCTGTTGGTGAAGTTGCCGGCACAAAACGAGTATTATCTGGGACAGCTGTTTTATTTCTTTGAGTTTGCCTGCGGCGTGAGTGGATATATTCTGGGTGTGAATCCGTTCAATCAGCCGGGTGTGGAGAGTTACAAAAAGAATATGTTTGCTTTATTGGGCAAGCCGGGCTTTGAAGAGATGCGTGAGGAATTGATGAAACGTCTGTAAAGAGCGAAGCCATCGGGCAGTTGAGATACACATAATGGAGATTGGCAGGCCTCTGTGATAAAAAATATGGTCACAGAGGTCTTTTTTTCAATTATTGGGAGAGAAAGGCTGGTTATGGAATGAAAGAAGGAAAAGAGTGGTTTCGGAATCTGCAGGGAGAGCAGGGAACCATGGCGTGGGAATTTGTGAGTGAATTGGCACCAGGTGGACTTGTGGTGGCGCGGTGTGAAGAAAATTTGCCAATCGAATATATCAATACCCGTATGGTAAAACATCTGGGTTACGACAGCGCAGAGGAATATAAGAATGCTATGGCAGGTGGACTGCTACAGATATTTTGGCAGGAGGACCGGGCGCAGGTACAGCAGGGTTTGGAGCGTCAACTGACAGAGAGAGATCAGTATGCAGTACAGTGCCGTGTCGTCAATCATGAGGGCAATCCGGTCTGGGTTCACAATGTGATTCGGTATGTACCGGGGACGCCGGATTGTTTGGTGGCGGTATTTTATGATATTGACGAATCCAAGCAGCGTTCCAGACAACAGGAATCCCATTTGGCAGAACTGCGGGCAGTGATGGAACATTTACCGGGTGGGATTTGTGTTCTGTTGTGGAAGGAAGGCCGTTTTGAGCCAGTGACTCTGGGCAAAAAGTTCTGTCATATGCTGGGAATCGATGGAAACAAGGAGTGTGACCGCATAAATATAGCGAATCTGTTTCATATACATCCGGAAGACCGGGCATGGGTGCAGGAGAAATTTTTGGACTGTATACAAAACAATGAACCGGTGAATCTGACGGCAAGATTTCGGAATGAAATATCGGAAGAATATGTCTGGGTCAAAGTCGAAGGTAATATTGTACCGCAGGAGGATGGAAGCAGATTATGCTATTTTTCCTGTACAAATGTCAGCAAAGAAAAGGAGTTGGAGGTTAAGTTTCAGGCAAGTGAATATAGCCTGAACGTGGCATTGGAAAACTGTAATATTTATAGCGGGAAATATGATCTGCGGGAAAAGGTTTCTATCTTTAACCGGAAAATCCAGGAGGATTTTGGTTTGCCGGAACGGGTGGAGGTACATGGTAAACGTGATTCTAATGTCATGTCCGATATAGGAAGGCAGGAGCTGGTTCAATTGTTTCAGGAAATGAGTACCGGGAAACAGGATATTAAGACAGTAGAGATGCCTATGCGCAAGGTTAATGGAGAATGGATATGGACCAGACAAACATATACTGTGGTGGAGAAAGATGAGGATGGTAAACCGTTATTGATCATTAGTACCGCGTTAGATATAACCAAACAAAAACAGGATGAACAGAGGTTTAATACAGAAATGGCATATCATCGTCTGATGACCAAGAATATGTCTTCTGTCATACGCATGAGCGTGACCCGGTGGGAAGTGATCGATTATGTGGGAGAATATGAGGAGGCTTATCGGGAGGGGCAGGATCTGTTGGAAATATTTCAGAACTCCATCCCGGATTCTACTATGCGGGAAAAATTCTGCAATATATTTGATCAGAGAAATATGATTTTGACACTGGAAGCCGGAGACAACAAACTGAGTTACACCTATCAAAGTAAACGGTTAAATGGAAGTACCATCTGGGTAGAGACAACGGCGGACCTCATGCGGCGTAGTGATGGTGAAGTCTTGGCATTGATACTGGTCAAGGATGTGAATCATCAGGTGATTACCGATCAGGTGCGCAATACATTGTTGGACACCTTCACAGATTTTGTGGGGTATTATAATACTTTGGATGGAGATAGCTGTATCATATCGGAAAAGCCGGAATTTTGTTTTGAGTCGGATGGTGAGACAGGGGCATTGTATAAACTGTATCGTGATATTTCCCGGAAGGTGTCACCGGAGGAGCGGGATGGTATTGAAGAAAACATAAGCATTGATGCAGTGCAGCAACATTTGAAATGTGTCAATAATTATGCTTTTATTTATCATGTACAGGAAGCAGATCAGGAAACCAGAATCAAACGGGTGAATTATTATTATCTGGATCAGAATCAGGAAATTATCATGATCTCGCAACGTGATATTACAGATATCATGCGTGAGGAAGAGCAGCAGAGAACCGAACTGCAAAGTGCCTTAAATATCGCTAATCAGGCCAGCCGGGCGAGAGATGAGTTTTTGTCTAATATGAGCCATGACCTGCGAACACCGCTCAATGGAATTATTGGTGCATCCGAACTGGCGATGGAGCAAATTCATACAGATCCGGGACGGGTGAGAGAATATTTGGAGGATATTCATTCTTCCGGTCGCTTCATGCTGAATCTGGTTGGTGATATATTAGATATGAACCGTCTGTTGATGGGCAAGCAGGAACTGGACAGAACCAGGATTGATTGGAAGACCTTTGCGTGGGATTTGCAGCAGGTATTTGAACCGATCTGTTTACAAAAGGACCTGAAGATGCGGATCGATATGGGCGGGAATATTCCGTCTGTGACCGGCGATGAGGTCCGGTTGAGGCGGGTGTTGCAAAATTTGTTGTCCAATGCGGTGAAATTTACGGAACCTGGCGGCAATGTGGAATGTTTGGTCACGGAGACCAAGATGATCGGAGAATTGTATTTTGTCACAATCGTAGTGCGGGATAGTGGGGTGGGGATCAGCGAAGAGTTCCAAAAGCATATGTTTGAAATCTTCACCCAGGAGAAAAACAGAATCAATGACCGGAAGCTAGGCAGCGGACTGGGACTGGCGATCTCGAAAAGTCTGGTGGAGCTAATGGGTGGTACGATTCAATGCGAAAGTGAACGGGGTGTTGGTACGACGTTTACATTGTCCCTGCCTTTTGAACGGAATCAGGAGCAGGAGAAACGTCCCGGACAAGAACAAGGGAAGATCGAACTGGGGGCATTGCGTGGGCACAAGGTATTATTAGTGGAAGATCATCCACTCAATGCCAAGATCGTACGGCATTTGTTGGAAAACCGGGAGATTGTGGTGGAACATGCAGTCAACGGACAGGACGCGGTGGAACAGTTTGAGCGATCGGAGTTGTTTTCCTTTGACGCGATTCTGATGGACATCCTGATGCCGGTAATGGATGGGATCGAGGCTACCAGAAAGATTCGTGCTATGGAACGCAGCGATGCCCATATGATTCCCATCATTGCCCTGACAGCGAATGCCTTTGAACAGGATGTGCAGAAAAGCAAATCTGCCGGAATGAACGATCATTTGACGAAACCATTGGATTCGGAGAAGTTATTCCAGACCTTAGCGCATTATTGGCAGTGATGGTGTCCGCGTAAGTAAAGCGGCAATCGCTGTCCTTATAATGGGTCAGATAATAGATGTCCCCATAATGGGATAGATAACATATGGCTGTATGAGGAGAAAGGAGATACAATGAAACCAGTGTCTTATAAAAAAGCAGTTACTTTTAGTTATGATGATGGAGTTTCTCAGGATATCCGCCTGGTTAAGATCTTTCATCAATATGGGATGAAGGCAACCTTTAACCTCAATACCGGGATTCAGACAGAGGAAAGCCGGTTTGCGATCAATGGTATGCCAGTGCATCGTATGAATCAGGCAGATGGACTGGTGAGATTGTATCAGGAACATGAGATCGCCATTCATGGGTTGACCCATGCCTCGCCAACCGGATTGGATAGAAAGGAGTTGGCACAGGAATTTCAGCAGGACGCCTGGAATATTGAGAGAATTTATGGCGCATATCCCACAGGCATGGCATATGCCTATGGAAACTATGACGATACGGTGATCGCCTATTTGCAGGAAATCGGGATACAGTATGGCCGCACAGTGGAGAGCAGTTATGGGTTTGATCTGCCGGAAGACCCTATGCGCCTGCGCCCTACTTGCCATCACGGAGATGAGCGGTTATTTGCATTGGCAGAAGAGTTTTTGGCAGCAGAGCCGGGTGCAGAGGATGAACCTATGCTATTCTATATCTGGGGACACAGTTATGAATTTGATGTGGATGACAACTGGGACCGTATCGAGACACTGTGCCAGATGTTGGGAGGCAGGGAAGACATATTTTATGGGACCAATGCGCAGTGTTTGGGATTAATGCCATGACATGATGTGTGAATATGGGGGCTTTTGATATCCGAATGGAATTGCATCTCCATGAGTTTTCGCATTTTGCTTTAACTGGTGTGAAAAGTCCACATCACAAACTGTGATGTGGAAATATTGCATAAA
>JAUNIU010000204.1 GCA_030523265.1 Eubacteriales bacterium
ACGCTTAAATCAATTATCATATGACACAGCATACTATCCCTCCTCCATCCATTTATTGATATGCTCATCTTATCATAATTTCCGCCGTGGTACAAATACAGGGAGAAACGCAATAGTTTGACTTGAGTTTTTGCATTTTGCATTCACTCGTGTGAAAAGTCCACATCACAATAAAATTAAGAATGCGGAAAATCAAGAATGGTTTGGTGATTGTCGAATCACCGTAAATTTGTTATATTTATAAGTATGGGTAAAGTGTTATGTGCATTTTCCCATAGAAATTAACGGAATGATAGATGAGCTTGCGGTATCTTATGTGAGTCTTGTTTATCATAGAATGGAGGTTCGTTTTGAACAAGAAAAAATTTCATTACATACTTTTTGGCGTAGTGATCTTAGTGTTGGTGATCGGCGGGTGTCTGTATCATCGGGAGAATCAAAAGAAAGAATTGCAGGAAGCAAAGAAACAGGCGGTAACATCCGTAGATGATCTGGAGGGCAGCAGGATTGGCGTACAGATTGGTACGACAGGTGACATCTATGTGTCCGATTATGAAAAGGATGACGCGGGAACTGTCATTGAACGGTACAATAAGGGAACCGATGCCATCCAGGCTTTGAAAAATGGGAAGGTGGATTGTGTCGTGCTGGATGAGCAGCCGGCATTGGCTTATACCGAGAAAAGTTCCGAATTACAAATCCTAAAAGAGGAGTTTGCACTGGAGGATTATGCGATCTGTATTGACAAGTCCCGGAGTGAATTAAAGGAGAAGATCAATCAGGCGTTGGAGACCATAAAATCCGATGGAACGCTGGAGAGCATTATCAAAAACTATGTGGGAAACGACGAAGAAAAAGGAAAAACACCGTATCAAAAAAAGGATGTGGATCGCTCGGGCGGGAAACTGGTGGTTGCCACCAATGCATCTTTTAAACCATATGAGTATTACGAAAATGGTGAAATCACCGGTCTGGATATGGATATGATGCAGGCCATCTGTGACGAACTGGGGATGGAATTAAAGATAGAAGATATGGAGTTTGATTCCATTATTTCTGCAGTGACTTCGGGAAAGGCTGATGTGGGTACTGCCGGCATGACAGTCACGGAGGATCGATTAAAAAATGTGGATTTCACCGACAGTTATACCACAGCAAAACAGGTAATTATCGTGAAAGATCCAGAAGCGGCTGTCAAGGCAAGTTCTTTCACGGAGCGTTTCAAAGAAAACTTTATTACGGACAATCGTTATGAATATATCCTGAAGGGATTTTTCAATACCGTTATTATCACTGTATTTGCGGTTATCATAGGAATTATACTGGGTGGAGTGATCGCTTTGATTCGTACCAGTCATGACCGTAATGGTGGACTGGATATCCTCAATCTGATTTGTAAATTATATCTGACAGTGATGCGGGGAACCCCGGCGGTGGTCCAGTTGTTGATCTTTTATTACATTATCCTGGTATCCGTAGATGCAAAAATTTTGGTGGCTGTGATCGCATTTGGTCTTAATTCGGCAGCATATGTGGCAGAAGTGGTGCGTTCCGGTATCATGTCTGTGGATGCCGGACAGTTAGAAGCAGGCAGAAGTCTGGGCTTAAGCTATTGGCAGACGATGAGGTCTGTTGTCCTGCCGCAGGCATTTAAAAATACATTGCCTGCATTATGTAATGAGTTTATCAGTTTATTGAAAGAGACGTCTATCAGCGGTTATATTGCTTTGGTAGATCTGACGAAGGGCGGCGATATTATTCGCAGCAATACTTATGATGCGTTTATGCCATTGATAATGGTGGCTCTGATATATCTTGTGATTGTGTTGGTATTGACAGCGGGTGTACATGTGTTAGAAAGGAGACTACGGGACAATGAGCGATAAAGAAAATATTTTGCTTGAGATTCAGGATTTACATAAACAATTTGGTGACCATGAAGTGCTAAAAGGGATCAGCACCACCATCGCCAAAGGAGATGTCATTGCGGTGATAGGACCTTCCGGCTGTGGCAAATCCACGTTCTTGAGAACCATGAACCAGTTGGAGGATATTACCAGTGGAACGATTTGTTTTGAGGGGACGGATCTTACCGATCCGTCGGTAGATATCAATACGATTCGTGAAAAGATCGGAATGGTATTTCAGCAATTTAATTTGTTTCCAAACATGACCATCCAGGAAAATATTATGCTGGCTCCCGTGAAACGGGGCAAGCTGACGAGAGCGGAGGCAGAAAAAAAGGCAAAAGAATTGTTGGTTCGTATCGGCTTGGAAGAGAAGGCAGATACCTATCCGGCGATGTTGTCAGGTGGACAAAAACAGCGTGTAGCCATAGCCAGAGCATTGGCTATGAATCCGGATGTCATGCTGTTTGATGAACCGACTTCTGCACTGGATCCCGAGATGGTGGGGGAAGTGTTGGAGTTGATGAAGGAACTGGTCAGAGATGGCATGACCATGGTGATCGTTACGCACGAGATGGGATTTGCCAGAGAAGTGGCAAACCGGGTATGGTTTATCAATGAGGGGCAGATCCAGGAAGAAGCACCGCCGGAGGAGTTGTTTACGCACCCTAAGAATGAACGTCTGAAGGATTTCCTGTCCAAAGTTTTATGATGCGGACTTCGCATCTCCTAACAGCGATAACTACCGATAATACCGTTTTATAGTACAGCAGAAGATAGAAACGGTATGATCGGTAGTTTGTTTTTTGTCTGCGTGGTTTGGCGGATAATGATCCTGATCTGTTTGATCGAATGTGTCAAAAATATGTAGAAAATGTGTTAAAATTATCAAAAGTGTGTTATACTTTTATACTAATGGAGGTTGTGAAGGGATTGAAGGAGATTTAAAATGAATGCTACACAGAAACATTTGATGAAATTGATCTTGGAGATCGACGAGATCTGTAAGAAATACGATATAGAGTACTTTATTGACTATGGCACCACTCTGGGTGCTATTCGTCATGAGGGATTCATTCCGTGGGATGATGATCTGGACATTATGTTGACGGAGGAGAATTATTACAAGTGGGTGGAAGCTTGCAAGAAAGAATTGGATCCGACGAAACGTGTCTATAATGATGTGCGTCTGGACCGGGAGTTTCCCACTGTGTTTGGGCGGTATAATGATGTGGAATCTGCCCGTGTAGGGGAGCGGAGTGAGTTTTGGAAGCCGATCTGTGGGCAGTGCATTGATGTATTCTATCTGTTGGAACTGCCAGGAGATCCCAAAAAGAAACAGAAAGCCATTGACTTATATTATGCCTATGACGAATATTCCAATTCCAGTTATCGGCATTTCCGTATGAAAACAGAGCGTTGGATGAAGCTATACAAGCGGTTCTGTTTTTGGGAGAAGATATTTGGCAAAGAACGGGTGTTACGTCATATTGAGAAGAAGATATTTCATAAGCATTATGACGATTGTGATACGTATATTTGTACATCAGCGCGTAAGAAGGGTCCATCTTCCATCGTGCCAAAGGAATGTTATGACACGGTATATATGGCAGATTTTGAGGGGCATAAGTTCCCGATCGCCGGGAAATATGTTGAGCTGTTGAACGTATATTATGAGGATACGTACTGCATGCTTCCAGAGCATAAAAAGGGACATAGTCAGATGTCTCATACTGGTATTGGCTGTGAAGCGTATGTTTCGGACTATATGCGTCTGATTGACAAAGATGCTATGCTGGCAGAACGTCAGAAGTTTAAGCATATAGCAGTGGAGGAAGGATACCGGATGACGAATCTAAGCCGGGATTTGTACGAAAAACTGGGATATTGTGAAATCCTAAAGATTCATAAAAAGATACAGGAGAAACAGATCAGACTGGAGGATTATCTGGTGGCAGAGGATCCGGACAAGCTTCGTGTCTTGGATGAAATATTTGCGGATTATTATGAGAAACAGATGCATTCCAGTGTACGTGCCTGGGACTGTTATTTTCCGCTGGATGATGACATGCTCTATGCGGCACTTTTCAATTTAATCTATTATCGCAATGACTATTATTCGGCTGCTAAGATTATAAATTTGCGCGAATTAAACGAGATTCCATCCACACCTAAGCTGGATCAGATTATGGATGTGATTCAGACCACCCGCAAGATCAAGGCGGCGACTATTTATGGAAA
This sequence comes from Eubacteriales bacterium, assembly GCA_030523265.1. Classification (GTDB taxonomy): domain Bacteria; phylum Bacillota; class Clostridia; order Lachnospirales; family Lachnospiraceae; genus Butyribacter. The sequence continues at coordinate 4,149 of JAUNIU010000204.1, forward strand.
TTATCAGGAGGCGGACCGGTATTTGCAATATGGACTGGAGCATTATGCCGCCTGCCGTGAAATACAGATTTGCAAACTGGTGCTGGAAGTGCTGCAGGCAGAGGACGAGACACAGTATGCTGCCTGTGAAGCGGAAGCCAGAGCGTTATTACAGCGCTATCCGGAGGATGATCAGTGTATGAAAGCATTAGGTGATATTGCTTTTGCCAGAGGAGAGCAGGAAGAAGCAGAAAAATACTATGACTGGGTTATGGAACATTCCATTAATGGTATGCT
>JAUNIU010000205.1 GCA_030523265.1 Eubacteriales bacterium
TTTCTGCCATATTACTTTTACCGTATCTTGGCACAAATCTTCATAATTCTTCATATTTTTACAGTCATTTGGTGTAAAATTGGTGTAAGTAAAATGTGCCTGCAACCCGCTTAAACAGCGGTGATTTGAGCCATTTCGTCTGCAACTTTGGTGTAAGATGCATGGGTGTACACATTTAAAGTCACCGTGATGTCGGCATGTCCCATCAGATATTGCAGCGTTTTGGGATTCATTCCTCGCTCTGCCATTCGGGTACAAAAAGTATGGCGAAGTACATGAGGCGTAATTCTTGGTAGCTGCTCCTCGTGAGTGGCATTGTATTTGTCAAGCAATCGCTTCATGACATGCTCCAAATGCATTGCGACTTTAGGTTTTCCATCCTTGTCCAACAGTAGAAATCCTTTATAGCCATCCACTGCCATTTCCTTGCGTGGTTTCTGCCTGCTTGCGATAATATTCAGTAAAGCTTCCTTTACCTCTTCCGTCATGTAGATAAAGCGAACACCCTTCTCCGTCTTGGTTTTCTCCACATAGTATTTGCCATTTCGTGTTCTGGTCAGCTGATGATCTACCCTTATTTTTCGCTCCTCAAAATCCAAATCCGAAAAGGTAAGTTCCATAAATTCACTAATTCGCATCCCGGTTCCAAGCAGCACTATTATCTCATCATAGTACCGACTAAAATGTTCGTCACTTCGAACATATTCCAGATATCGCTCCTGCTCTTCCTCGGTCATTGCTACTCTCTTCTGACTGTTATTCGGAATCAAATCCATCCTGAAATCAAACGGATTTTTCCTAAGATAGTCATCATTAACAGCCATCTGAAAAGCAGGTTTTAACACACCTTTGATACTATTGATGCTACTGTACCCTCGTCCTTTGTCATACAGATTTAGTAAAAATCTCTTGGCATCTACCACTCTGACCTTGCTTACCTGCTGGTATCCGAATTCTTCTTTGCGTAAAACATTCAATACAAAATTGTACCCGACTGTGGTGTTGTAACGCACATTTCTTCTGCGGCTGACGTATCGCTCTACCAGTTCAAGCACCGTAATACCGCCACCGGATATATCCAATCCCTGCAAGGTATCTAACTGTATTTTCTTTGCCTTTTCACGCAGCTTGTTCAAATCATCTGCGTAGACACACTGTCGTTTCCCTCTCATATCGGTATAACGATACATATATGTCAAATCTTTTCTTTAGCTCTCTCCCGTTCTTAATAGTCTGCCTTTGTTGTCCTTTCGCTTGTTCGGCATCTATTGCCTCCTTTCCTTCAAAAGTCTGTAACAGACCTTTTCTCCTACGGAACGAGCCTCAAATGCAGTATTTATATCATACCATATGAGGCTCGTTTTATCTAGACATACAACTGTGAATATACCCTAAATCACTTTTACCTGCTCCAGATATTTTTCAAATTCCTTCCGCTTTATCAACCGTTTTGTGCCAATAAATAGAACGAAATTGCACTTGTGATTGTTGGTAATCTCCCGTAGTTTGTGTTCTCCGATGTTGCAATACTCTGCCGTCTTCGTCAAAGTTTTCCAATATAGCCTCATACAACTTGTCACCATCTACGTTCTTCGCTTGAGCATACATATTGATAAAATTCCTGTCAAACTTACCATCTGTACGTGAGTTATTTAAAACATCAAATATTTCATTTACTAATCCTACAATTTTCAAATTCGCTTCTTCACCATTTGTACTCTGCGCTCTACCAACTAATGAATATGCTTGACAAGGCGGACCTCCTATAATAACATCAACCTTTTCTATTTCTTTCTCACTCATAATAGTATCAATTCTTTGAAATATATCCTTTATTGTTTTGGGAGACATTTCTTCATTGATTACTGTTTTCAGTTCATCCTTCGGTACTAATGCCAGTAGTTCTTCTCGTGTAATTTCACCACGCTCATATTGGTAATATTTTCTTAGTTTCTTTTTTTCCTTTAAATAAAAATATGCAATTCTCGTCGCTATAGTTTTAGCTGCGTGCTCATTCATCTCCACATGCGCAATCGACTGATATCCGCTTTGCATAAAGCCTTCCGACAATCCACCAGCTCCAGCAAATAAATCTATATAACTAAGACCGTTCGTCCTCATAATCTTGTGCACCTCATAATATCATTGTCATCGTCTTATAAGTCGGACTTTTCGCTCTGACAAAAACATTTCTCCATTCATATATTCTCATATCCTGCCAAAATTTCATCCATCAACTCTACCACCACGTCACACGCATCCTCAAATGCAATGTCCGTTGCATATTCAAAATCCTTCTGATAATTCTTCCACTGCCTCTGCATTACTTCACTTTTCTTAACCGTATCCATAATGCTGCGATACTCTTTAACCACCGCCGATGAGCCACGCTTCTCTGTGGTGGCATTCAGTGCAGCCTTCAACGAATCCGGCTCTATGTTTGCATACTGCAACTTGGCCAATATGTAGATATCGTAGTAATCTCTTGGTCTGGTATTCTGGTCACCTCTGGATATTACCGTCTCCAGTTTTTCCGCCATAATGGTTTCCAGATTATACGCAAGCACCGAAATACTTCTATCTTCCAAAAGGAGTTTGAATTGATACTCTATCTCTTTTGGTGTAATTTTGTCCCCTGTCGTAATATCCAATTTCAACGGAACTGCCATTGGTGGATAATTCGCAGACAGAGAAACACGATACCCTGTATATACATCACCCTCTCGAATCTCTCCGATGCTACGAAAACTAAAGGTCACATCATCCTCTAATTCTATTTTGCAAATCTCTTCAAACATTTCCCGCACCGTCTGTTCATTGACAGGCAAGCCTTTTATGGTTGCATCCATATCCATGGTTGCTCTGGTATCAAGTCCCACCATTGCCGCAATCAGGAAGCCACCTTTCAAAATAAAATTCTGTTGATATTTTGAAATAGATATTCGTTCCAGCAATCTCTCCAACATAAAATTTTGCATTACAAGCTGTGCAGATATATGTTTTTCCTTTGCAAGATTTTTAATAATCGCTTTTAGCTGCATTGCATTTTTCATAACAGCACCTCCAGATATGCTCTGAGTTTTTTCTCAACCTTCAAGGTTTTTGCATACTCTGACAAAAGCGGAATATTTTTATCTGTTCTGGTTGCATATCGCTTAAACGCCTCCGTCACCACCTGAATATCCACATGACTATGTGGACGTAAAATATCACAGAGCGTGCGCTCCACGCTATAAGCCCTTACTGTATTTCCTCCCGGCGTAATCACTTCTGACACTCCCAAATCATACAAAGCTTCCTTGCACTGCACACATCGAACATTCTCTTCTTTGGGCTTTGTCAAATTATAATTCGCCGGAAACGTCATGTGATACCTGTTCGGTGTCCTGTCCGTTAAATCCCGAAGGAACAATGCTGTTTCATGAGAATAGATTCCACGTTTAAAACGACTCTGCAAATTAAAAATCTCGTCATCCCAAACCTCCGGCAGAATATAAACACCTCGTGCTGACTTTTCAATCATTCCCTTGTCAACAAGGTATTTGATATTTCCACGAGAGATACCTGCTGCAACCACCATTGCAGTAGTAACTGTGCCATTATTCTCTTTTGCCATCTTGATAATTTCTTCAGTTGCTCCCACAATAGTTCCCTTTCTTCTCATTGACTTTTATGCTTATAATTATATTTTTACATGGCATAAAAGTCAATATAAATACTTCTTTTTTCTCTGTCTTTATTACTTAAATTGTGTATTTAACTGCATGGTTCACCATGACCTATACCATAGTCCACCGAATGGGCATACTTATCCCTTGGTGCTTTTCCTCATGGCATAACAAATTTGCTCTATATTCCCTAAGTTTCCGGCTATTTTTGCATATATGGCATAATAATTTCAAACTTTGTACTAAAAGTTATGCCATACTCAAAATGCCCAACGGCACTGCCGGTGGGCGTTTCACGGGTTATGCCGCCTCTTGGTGGCATAACTCCTTTAACCTGCACCATTTTCGACCCTATTTTGACCCTTAATTTCAGTCCCTTCAAATTCGCCCAAATTTGCGTTTTCGCTTCTTGTAGCCCAACTCTCCCTTTTTCTCCTAACAACGCCCTAAATCGCCACCAGCACGCTCACAAGGGCAATTCAGCGACCAGCAGTTACTCTTCAATCAATGCTGTAATTCCAGAATAGAAAAAGATACAATACTTACCTGTACTGCATCTTCCTTCTGCTTATATTTCTCTATTTTTCCTGCATTTGAGCCTCATTCTCGCATAATCATCTTGCTTCCAAATTACTTGGTGTAAAATTGGCGTGCTTTTTCTTGGTTAAACCTCACAAACCCTTGATAACACTGTGTTTTTGCC
>JAUNIU010000206.1 GCA_030523265.1 Eubacteriales bacterium
CAAAAACAGTAATTCCAGACCAGGCATATTATTGGATCAGGTAAATGGTGTAGTGGTTCATTACACAGCAAACCCTGGAACCGATGCGATGGCAAACCGTAATTATTTTGAGAGTCGGAAAAATATGCCGGAATCCGTTGAAAATAAAGTGAGCAGTCATTTTGTCATAGGCCTGGACGGAACGATTATACAGTGTATTCCTCTGGAGGAGATGTCGTACGCTTCCAATGATCGTAATCATGATACGATCTCCATCGAATGTTGTCATCCCGATGGAAGTGGCAAATTCCGAAAAGAGACCAAAACTTCATTGATCCGGTTGACCGCTTGGTTATGTGGAAAATATGAGCTGCAAAAGGAAGATATTATTCGGCACTATGACGTGACCGGGAAAAATTGTCCGAAATATTATGTCAAACATCCCAAAAAATGGAACGCGTTGAGAACGGAGATCATGGAACAAATGAAGAAATATCAAGTGTGACATATGTAAATGTTTGTGCAAAACGGAGAAATATTAGTATTTTTCTCCGTTTTTTTTGTTAAAAGAATATATTGTAAAAGTATAAAAATATGGTAAAATGGTAAAAAACATACTATGACATGTGTTAAACGGAGCTGTGGGAAGCGGCGTTTTGCTCCTGATGGAAAGAAAGGAGTCAGCATGGAAAGAAAGCGTATGGTAAAATGGATCTTTGGTCTGCTTCTGGTTTGTATCATCGTTCTGGGATGCGGTTCAGGGAAACGTGTGGAAGCGGCAGATTTTACGGTAGATGATATCGGACGGTATGATTCGGAGTATTCGGTGCGGGGTGTCCGGATTAATTGTGAGGGGGAACTATTTGGCTATGCCTATGATATATGGAAGAAGAATGGAACCCAATGGGAATATGTTTCCTCCAATGTGGACGGCACCTGTGGAGTTTTTGGCATGAGACTGTATAATGGCAGTCCTATATGGCTGCATGATACCTCATCTTCCGATCATCGCTTTATGCTCGTATTTAGTAATCTGGTGGCGAAATTGGGATCATTGGAGGATTATTCTGTTTTGATTCAGCGCAGCAGGGGGAATCAGACCAGTCAGAATATTCTGGAGACGCCTTACGATGCTATGGATTCCTATCATTCTCTGTATTCGTTACTGGAACCTGTGAGAAATGGAAACTATGACTTACAGATAGGTTCCTACGATGGGAATAGCTTCAGTTACACCTATAATTTATATAAGATATTAAATATTGATCAGAGTGGTGATATTCGGGTTGTACCTGGGAACTGGACTGTACAGACCTCTGGAAAAGCCTATTATGATGGTAATCAATACGTGATCCACTCTCTGCCAGAGGTTACTACTGCCATCGAGGGATATCAGTGTACTTTTGATGGCTGGTATAGCAGTGCTTCCGGTGGTAAGAAATATGAAACAGGTGATGCGATTCAGCGAGGCACGATTCTTTATCCGCGTTGGACCAGGACACCACTGAGATATCCGGTACAATGCATAGATATTCTGGGAAATAACCCATCGGGGCAGCCGCTGGGAGAGTCGTCCTGGTTACAGGAATATGATTCTGTCGTCTCTGGTTCCCAGGCAGGATGTATTCCCATCGAAAGCATGTATTACAATGGCATGATTTATACCGGATGTAGCCAGACTACAGTGCAAACTTCCGGGAACATTGTGTATCGCTATTTTGATTATGCGGAGTATCCCGTGCAGATTATCGATCAGATCGTCAGTGGACCCAATGCCGGCAAAAATCTATTGACGACCTCCAGACAGGCGCGGTATAAAACGGTGATCTCGGGTTCGGTTCTGGGTACGAATGCGTCGGCAGGTGCATATTATCCGGGCTACCGATACCAGCAATCGACCTCTGATACGGTGGGAGTGTCGGGAACCGCAGTTTACCGGTATTTTGTTCCGATACAATATGATATTGTATTCGATGGCAATGGTGCCGATTCCGGTAATATGGCAACGCTCACCGATTGCTGGTATGATCAGGAGTATAAGCTGGCTTCCAATGCCTTTCAAAAGACGATACAGTTGACATTTGATTTACAGGCGGAGGATGCGGTATGTGATACACGGGAAAAGACGATCCCTTTAGTCTGGGCTGGCTGGGCGGATACCGATACCGGAGGTGTACGTTTTTCAGACGGTGCCACGGTGCAGAATCTCTGTACAGCCCCGGGAGAAACGACACTTTATGCTATTTGGAAACCGGCGGCGGTCACGCTTACTATGGTGCCAAAGCGTATGGGATATACCTTTGCCGGATGGTCTGAAACCCCGGATGCCGTCACAGGTAATACAGAGTTTCAACTGACGGAAGATACTAGATTATATACGATTTGGAAACCGGATATTGTAGAATATCATGTGGAGTATTATCAGGAGAATACAGCGGGAGATTTTGTACTGGCGGCGCAGTATGCGCATCATAATTATACAGACAGCAGGATATCCATAGAGGATATTGTTCCGGATTATCCGGGATTTTATCTGGATGCCGGTTCTTCAAAATTACAGGGTGTGGTGAGTGGAGATGGAAGTCTGGTGCTGCTGGCATATTACCGCCGTAATACTTACCAGATTACCTTTGATGGACAGGGTGGCAGCGCAGATCAGGCAATCGAGCAGATGGTTTTACAAGGAATCTATGAGCAGGAAGTACAGATACCGGATATTACTTTAGAGCGAAAGGGATATCAGTTTGTAGGCTGGACAGCGGACCAGCATAGTAGTCAGGTCTATTGTAAACCGAAAGAGAGCTATCGCATCCCAAATCATGATCAGGTCTTGTATGCTGTGTGGCAACCGGATTCTTATGAGATACAATTTGCGGCTAATGTGTCAGAAATGGATACAGATCCGGTGCAGGGAGAGATGCATACTATCACCGGCTATCAGGATGTTTCGTTGGTAATTCCGTCATGTGAATGGAACAGAAACGGCTATCGGTTTGCCGGATGGAATACCCGTGCGGACGGTACCGGATTGTCCTATGAAGAAGGACAGACAGTGCAAAATCTATATGATACGGAGAACAGGGCGGTGACATTATATGCGATTTGGGAACCGGTGAAAGGTGTGGTACAGTATCATTCTAATTTTCCAACCGCTAGTTCTGCGACAGGGAATGGTACAATGGCGCATACCGAATATCAATATGATAATGATTGGGCATTGGAACTATGTCATTATACATTGCAGGGATATGACTTTATGGGGTGGAATACCAAACCAGATGGAAGCGGTCAGTCCTTTGCCGATGGCGAACAGATGTATAAAAAAATGCCCGGATCTGGAATACAGAATTTATATGCGGTCTGGATGCCCCGCACCGATACCAGATTCCTGCTTTGTTTGAAAAAGCCGGGACTTGATCAGGAATATACCAGAGAGACAATGGTTTTGGAAGGAGAAACCGATAGTCTCTTGTCTGATGCTATATTAGCATTTTATGAAAAACAGGGAATACAGACTGGTATCCGAGATTTTGTAAAGGGATTTACCGTCAGTCAACCGGAAATCTTACAGCAAAATACCATCACGGCAGATGGAGAAACGATGGTGACATTGACGTTAGAGAGAAAGCGGTATTCCGTTCGCATTTTGCAGGATGCTTCGGATGAAGATAGTATGTGTTATGCATTGGATGAGATCTATTATGAGGACAGCTATTCTTTGCCGGAGGACATGGAGGGGATTGGTCCGGTGGAACGTTACATGGACGCAAAGGGAAATGTCTATTTGCCGGGAGAGAACATCAAAGTTACTGGCGATTGTGCTTTTATGATACAGCATATTCTTACATATCATCTGGGGGATACAGAGCGGGAGGAATATGTGTCACATCAGATGCCGGTATCCTTAAGGAAGCCGGAGGAGAAAGGCTATGCTTTTGAGGGCTGGTATTGGGATAAATCCAGTCGGGAGTTTGCCGGAAAAGATGGTGCGGTTCTTACGTTTACTGAAAATGTGGATCTCTATGCGAAATGGTCAGAGAAGAAAATCACCTATCGGATTAAATATATATTGGGGGATTATCCAGATGTGGCTCTGATTGATGGAGAAGTTAGCGGGTATCAGTATGGGGATTCGGTTATTCTGCCGACAGCGACACAGGTGGTGATTCCACAGGGATATGAATTTGTCGGATGGTATGAGGCGTCGGATGATAGCAAAACGATGGTAACGGCGATCTCACAGGAGGAATATGGAGATAAAGTATATTGTCTATTATTGCAAAAAGCAAAAGATGACGCGGTAGATCCATCCGGGAAAGCAGATTCGGGGATGAAAGAGCCAGGGAAAGCGGATTCAGAAAAC
>JAUNIU010000207.1 GCA_030523265.1 Eubacteriales bacterium
GTGTTTCTTCCCCGTTTCGTATCGTAACCTGAATCGTCTTCCCCATATCATACCTCTTTTCCATGCCATGTTGACACTGATTATTTTACTCATCAAGCAAAGTAAGTACCTGATTGATATTAGCCGCCTCTTCCTCTAACCGGCCTCGTTTCACCGGATCACTATCTGCCGGAAAGTGGGCTAATATCCCGGCTACTCTCTGTTTCTCCTTTACCATATATCGGTAAAATACCGGATCTTTCTGCCGGATTAAATCTCTACCATATGTATATTCTATCTCTGCACAATAATGCTCCTCGCCCGGAACCGCCCGAAGCACCACATAGTATTTACCCATATCAAATACCATTGTTTCCCGGACAATCCGAAATCCCAGTTCGTGAAGACAATGCCGGACCCGGTAGACATCCGACTGTGGTGATAGGATCAACTCCTTTACCTGTCTGGTCACCTCCGGTTTTGCCCGAAGAATCTTCTCCATCAACGCTCCCCCCATGCCGCTGATCAATATCGTATCTGCCTCTCCGGGCATCAGTGCTTCCGTACCGTCAGACAAGCGCAGCGCGATGCGATCCTGCAATCCCGCCTCCGCTACATGGGTCTTTGCTCTTTGTAACGGTCCCTCTCGAACATCCATCGCGATGGCAGCCGCAGCCTTCCCCTGAGAGACCAGATAAATGGAGGTAAATCCATGGTCACAACCGATATCTGCCACCACTCCGCCTGACAGCATTTGATCGGCCACCGTCTGCAAACGGACCGAAAGCTGTATCATTCCAGATAATCCTTTAACTTACGACTGCGGCTCGGATGTCTCAGTTTGCGGAGTGCCTTTGCTTCGATCTGACGGATACGCTCACGGGTCACCTTAAATTCTTTTCCAACTTCTTCTAAGGTTCTGGCTCGTCCATCTTCTAAACCGAAACGAAGTTTTAATACTTTTTGTTCCCGTTCCGTCAATGTGCCCAACACTTCATCTAACTGCTCGCGCAGCAGAGTAAAGGCAGCTGCCTCGGCAGGAACCGGTACATTATCATCCTGGATAAAATCGCCCAAATGGCTGTCCTCCTCTTCCCCGATGGGCGTCTCCAAAGAAACCGGCTCTAAGGATATTTTCTGAATCTCCCGAACGCGTTCCACTGGCATACCCATCTGGGCTGCAATCTCTTCCGGATATGGTTCCCTGCCTAATTCCTGCAACAACTGACGCTGTACACGCACAAATTTATTGATGGTTTCCACCATATGCACCGGGATTCGGATAGTTCTCGCCTGATCAGCAATAGCTCTGGTAATCGCCTGACGGATCCACCATGTTGCATAGGTACTAAATTTATAACCCTTTTTATAATCAAATTTTTCCACGGCTTTAATCAGACCCAGATTCCCTTCCTGAATCAGATCCAGAAACAACATGCCACGGCCCACATACCGCTTGGCGATACTGACAACCAGACGAAGATTGGCTTCCGCTAACTTCTTTTTTGCCTCCATGTCCCCCTGTTCCATACGTTTCGCCAGTTCCACCTCTTCATCTGCGGTCAACAGAGGAACTTTACCAATCTCTTTTAGGTACATGCGCACCGGATCTTCGATGCTGATCCCATCCGGCACAGACAGATCAATGCTTTCAATCTCCTCCTCATCCGGCACATCTCCGCTGTTTTCCAGTTCCAGAATCAGATCATCTTCATCATCCTTTTCATCTGAGATCTGCAACACATCCACATTCTTCTGGCTTAAATAGTCATAAATCGCTTCGGTGCGCTCCTCATTCAATTCAATGTCCTTAAAGAAATTATTAATCTCATTACTTTCCAGCACATTTTTCTTGGTCTTTGCCAGTTCCAATAAAGCCACCAGACGTTCCTGGAACTTCTTCGCCTCCTCCTTCGGATCTGCCTCTTTCTTTTTGACAGACTTCCCGGTCTGTTCCTTGGAAGCGGTCTTTTTCTCTGTCTTGCCAGAAGCTGCCTTCTTCTTGGTCTGCTTGTCTACATCTGTAGTATCAGCAGACTTTTTGGATGCCTTTGCAGAAGCGGTCTTCTTTGTCTTTTGGGATTCCTCCTTTGCTTCCGCTGTCTTTTTGGTGCTACTTTTCTTTGCTGTAGTAGATTTCGCAGACACCTTGGTAGATGCTTTTTTCTTTGTAGCGGTACTCTTTTCTGTCTCCTCTACCTGTTTCGTTGTCTGTTTCTTTTCTGCTGCCATGTTGTTCCTTCCTTTCTACTATGTAATGACATTTTGCCACACGTATCGCTTGTATGATTTCAAATATTACGCTTACTGTATCCATCTTATAGAGAAATATGCAATTTCTCTGGATTTTGTAACATTTTTTTCTGCCGAACCAATTCCTGCAGCTCCCCCATATCCGTCAAATTTCTGGTACGGTGTTCGATGCTGTGTTCTTTGATCCGAACCACCAATTCATTGATGGCTTTTTCCTGTTCTTGTTTATTCATCTCGGCCGCAAAGTCCGTTTGAAACATTTCCGCCACTTGTTTCTGTCCTTCAATATCCTGAAACCGATTAATAATCTTAGCGGGCTCCTGTTTCCCCTCTTCCAACTGTTGATATAATAACTCTGCCACCTGATGATACATCTCGTCTACAAAATCCACCGGCTGAATCACGGATTTTATCTTGGTATATAATTCCGGGCACTCAATCAGCCAGGACAATAACAGTCGGTATGAATAGCAGATGCCATCCTCCCTTTTTTTGACTGCCTGTCTGCTTTCCTGCCGGCGTTCCTCCATCACTTCCTGATATCCCTCCGGCATCTGATTGGCATACCGAATCACCAGACTTCGCAAATCCTCCTGCCGGACAGTGTATTTCGCTGCCAAAGCTTCCAGATAACTGTCCCTCTGCACCTTATCTTCAAATACCAACAGCTTTCTCGCCATCCCGTGAATGAATTTTGTGCGCTGTTCCGGATCTGAGATATCATATTCTTGTCGTAGGACACCGATTTCAAAAAAGAAACTGTTTTCCGCCTGATCCATGCGTTCCTGAAACGCCTCCGCGCCCAACGCCTTGATAAATTCATCTGGATCTTTGTATGGATCCATATGAACAATCCTTCCGCTGATCCCCGCCTTCCGCAACAACGGAATCGCCCGGAGCGCCGCTTTGATCCCGGCACCATCGCTATCATAGGTCAGCAATACCTCCTCGGTATATCGCCGCAACAGATTCGCCTGCTGTTCTGTAAATGCCGTTCCCAGAGAAGCAACAGCACCGGTAAAACCTGCCTGATGGAGCGAGATCACATCCATATAACCCTCGCACAGGATCATATTTTTGCGTTTTCCCTGCTTCGCATAGTTTAATCCAAATAAATGTCGCCTTTTATCAAATAATTTTGTCTCGGGGGAATTGAGATACTTTGGCTTGGCATCTCCCATAACTCGTCCACCAAATCCGATCACCCGGTTATTGACATCCATGATGGGAAAGATAACCCGGTTCCAAAACTTATCATAAACCCCCCGCTCATCCATCTTAAATAATCCGGTTTCCTGCAAGGTGCGGTCATCATATCCCTCGTGTTTGAGATACTGGTATAGCTCTCCGCCCCCCTGTCCGGCATAGCCCAGACCAAAACGGCGTATGGTATCCTCGGACAGTTGACGATTCTGCAAATATTCGTATCCCAGCTTCCCCTGCGGTGATTTCAGCTTCGCATAATAATAACTGGCCGCCTTGCGATTGATCTCTAAAAGGGTCATCCGCAGATTTTCTTCTCTTTTCTGCTGTGCAGATAATTCTTTCTTTGGTAATACAATTCCCGCTCTCTCTGCCAGATATTCCATCGCCTCGGGAAAACTATAGTTTTCATATTCCATAATGAAAGTCAGTACATTACCACCCACACCACAACCGAAACATTTATACATCTGTCTGGCAGGATTCACCGAAAAAGAGGGGGTTTTCTCACTATGAAACGGGCATAAGCCAACATATCCACTGCCCGATCGCTTCAATCTCACATAGGAACCGATCACATCCACCACGTCATTGGCAGCCCGGACCTGCTCGATCTGTTCCTCCGTATACCTTGGCATCCCATCCCCTCCTTTCTCGCCGGATTCATAAAACAAATTGACTCTATAAAGATTATTCGACAGAAAAAACCGATTTCCTTTTTTATTTTTTTATTTCCCATAAAAAAATTGTAACTATTCCGTTCTCTAACCACGAAATAGTTACAAAAAATAAATATTATTTATCATCAATATACAAACTATTCAACGATGCTCTGTGCCTACGATACTCCAGGATTTCGGTATCATGATCTCCTTATACAGATTCACCGAAAAACGGTCACTCAT
>JAUNIU010000208.1 GCA_030523265.1 Eubacteriales bacterium
ACTGGAGTCGTTGGCATAGTGATTGTATGCATGATATCCATATACCGCCAGCATTGGGAAAACACTGATTAACATCAGACATTGTCTCAAAACATTTTCCAGAGAATTGTCTGTCACCTGGTCATCATAAGATGCCAGGGTCAGCACACTCTTGGTCAATGAATTCATGATATCTTTACTCGGTGCTTTCATGATGACATCACGGACAAAATTCGTAGGCAGTCGGCGGTTTTTCGCTAAAATCTTCCGAAACTCCTGCAGGTCGTTTTTATTTGGCAGATCTCCAAACAGCAAAAGATATGCCACCTCTTCAAATCCAAACCGCTTATCCTCACGGAATCCCTTGGTTAAATCATAGATATTATAACCGCGGTAATATAACTGACCATCGCAGGGAATCACATGACCATCTTCCGCAATTTCTGTCGCTTTGATCAAAGAAATATTTGTAATGCCGGATAACACTCCCTTGCCACTTTTATCCCGCAATCCTCGTTTCACTCCAAACTCATCGAACAAATCCACATCAATGGAATTGTTTTCAACACAGATTTTACAATGTCTTGCTGCAAAATCATTCATCATTTTCTCGAAATCACTCTGCATGATATACCTCTCTTTCTCCGGAAATGCATAACGCATCTGCCGGTATCTATTATTATTATGTTACTATCCGGGGTTCTTACACATCCGTAAATAGCAACCTATTTCATACAACTGGCAATATTATCTGAGATCTTCCTTGCTACCTGTGCAACCACATTCAGTTCCTCTTCGCTGATTCCCGTCAATAATATCTGGTTCATCCTCTGATATTCCGCACGTATCTGCTCCAGCACCGGCTCTGCTGTTGGCTGCACGATCAAGTGTACTTTCCGGCGATCTCTGGCATCAATCTGTCTCTGTAGATAACCGCGCTCAATTAACTCTTCAATCGCTTTGGAAACGTGGGATTTAGTCCAATGATGTACCTTCACGATATCCCTTGCGGTATCAAGACATTTATGAGCATCCAAAAATAGCAGTATTCTTACATCCAGCACCGAAAGCGAATATTGCGCTGTTACTGATCCCCAAAATTTTTCCTGAAACCTTTTAAACTGTTGCCCATTTAACAATGATTCTATTCCATCATCCATTTTTTCTCTCCATCCATTCATATACAGTTAGCTGTATGCCAATATGACTCCATCGCAGTTACAAAGTATATAATTGAACTGTTCAGTTTAGAATCATTATATATAGGTTCCTGCTATTTGTCAAATTTGGTGCACAAAAATTTGCAAGTATTGATTTTCCGTTGTAAAATAAGCATACGAATAAAGTATAGAATCCTGGTGAGGATACATCTACACCCGGATCAATATTGAAATCAGAGAAAGGATATCACTATGTTTTCAGAATCACAGCTTTCGGAAATCATTCAATCTATTTCCGAAAATTACAACAATGAAGATCTCTTCTATCTAGAGACAGACCACCAAATGCCAAACCGCGATGCGATTATACATATCATTATGGGTCTACGCCAGATTATGTTCCCGGGATACTTTGATAAGGAACAACTGGGACGCACGATTCCAGAGTATTTTTTGGGACACAATATCATTAAATTATATGAAAGCCTGACCGAACAAATTCACTTTGCTCTTCGACATAGTGCGCGGGATTGTACTGCCAACTGTGCGTCGGATGAGGAGATTGTGGCGCGCTCCGATGAGATCTGCCTTCAATTTTTTTCTTCCTTTAGTGACATTCAAAAGATGCTGATCAAAGATGTGGAGGCCGCTTTCAATGGAGATCCTGCTGCCAAGACCAAGGAAGAAATCATCTTTTGTTATCCGGGACTGTTTGCCATCTTCGTCTACCGTCTGGCTCATGAATTATATAAGATGAAAGTGCCTTTCATCCCCCGCATTATGTCAGAATATGCACACGGGCATACTGGAATTGATATCAATCCGGGTGCGACCATTGGAGAATATTTCTTCATTGATCATGGTACTGGTATCGTCATCGGCGAAACCACTTTGATCGGTGATAATGTCAAAATATACCAGGGTGTCACCCTGGGAGCACTGTCCACCCGCAGCGGTCAATTATTGCGGGATGTGAAACGCCACCCTACCATCGAGGATGATGTGACTATCTACTCCAATGCATCGATCTTAGGCGGAGAGACCGTGATCGGAAAAGGTTCTGTCATCGGTGGTAACGCCTTTATCACTTCTTCTGTGGCACCGGGCACCAGAGTCAGTGTAAACAATCCCGATCTGACCTTTACCTCTAAGGAATTACAGAAACCTGGAGATCTCTTTGACTGATGAGACCTGCGGGCAAAGGACGCCCAAATTCTCCTAAATCAGAACCAGATGTAAAAACCATTCTGTCTGATGCAAACAGGGTCAAGGCATAAGCCTTGACCCTTTATTATTGATATACTTTATCAGGAACCAAAAACATCCCTAGTCCATATAAATGGTGGCATACTCTGCCCTCCCATCTTCTTCTATCGTCATCACCATATAGGTAGGACGATGTCCTTCCTGTCTGGGCTGGCTGATACTGCCCGGATTTAATACTGTCATCCCGTCCTCCTGCTCCAGCAGAGGTTCATGAATGTGCCCGAACATGACAATATCGGCACCATTTTCCTTTGCCATCTCTTTCATCATAGGAATCCCATAGCGACCGCCATACCTGTGTCCATGGGTCAGCAATGCCCTATGGAGTCCCAAGTCTACCAGTTTCGTCCCCGGCAGCTTTGACAACCCGTCACTGTTTCCCCGCACCATTTCCACAGGGCAATTCACCATTCCGGCAATCACATCCGGATCTGTCTGACTGTCTCCCAAATGAATCAGCAAATCCAGATACGTTCCCATATTCTGTATGGCTTTTTTCAGATACTTATGATTTCCATGGGAATCACTAACAATCAATATCTTCTGACGCATTACAGTACCTTTTCCTTTTTTAATTCCTCATACATCGCCAGCAATGCCTTGCCACGATGACTCACCTTATTCTTTTCCTCCGGCGGCAGTTCGGCTGTGGTACAGCCAAATTCCGGCACATAAAAGATCGGATCATAGCCAAACCCATGATCGCCTTTTTCCTCATAGCCGATCTGTCCCTCGATGACACCGCGCACTGTAATATCCCTGCCATCCGGAAAAGCACAGGCGATCGCACATACAAAGCGGGCACTGCGGGCAGCTCCCTCCACTCCATCCAATAACTGGATAATATGATTATTTTTCACCGTATACGGGGTATCCTCCCCCATATACCGCGCAGAATAGATTCCCGGTGCTTTATCCAGATAATCCACTTCCAGACCAGAATCATCTGCCAGCACCATCTGTCCGGTCAGATCCGAGATGGTCCGGGCTTTTATGATCGCATTCTCCTCAAATGTACTTCCATCCTCCACGATCTCCACATCCTGCAGATTTTCATCTTTCAGGGAAGAAAATACGATATCCTCTCCCTGTAGTATCTCGCGGATCTCTCTCATCTTTCCTTCATTTCCCGTTGCCACAATTACTTTCTTCATTCTGTCTCTCCTTCTAACGAAGTCATAATACCATCATAAATACCATCCACAATCTTTTTACTGCCTTTGTCCGAATCCAAATATTTCATGTCCGATTTATTGGACATATATCCAATTTCCACAATGGTGGTTGGCACTTTGGAATGATGCATCAGATATAATCCCTCCCGCCGGATCGTGCCGCGGTTTTTGCGGCCTGTTACCTCTGCCAGACGATCCACGATGTTCTGTGCCAATGCCTTATTGGACAGGGAAGTTCCTGTCTTTCTCTTGGAATACAGAGTTTCCACTCCCTGCGAAGCCGTATCCCCCGGATCGGATGCATTGCAGTGAATACTGACAAACGCATCCGCATGGAGTTTATTTGCCAATGCCACACGGGCTTTCTTGGTCATCTCTTTATCCTCTAAACGGGTATAGTATACCTGGATGCCTTCTGTCTGATCAAATCTTTCCTTTAACATACGGACAATTTTTAAATTATAATTTTTCTCCAACCGCTTGCCTGACTGATCCCAGGCACCTTCATCATTACCGCCATGTCCGGCATCCAACACCAAAATCTTATCCTCTGGTTCTGAAACCGCACTCTGTGTCACGTCTTGTACAGCCTGAATCGCTGGGCCAGTAGCCTGCGATATATTTTGACGGTTGGCTATAGCACTTGGATGGACCTCAGCTTTGACGGTGGTGGTCTCCGGTTCCCGATTCAAACCGCCCGAAAATCCCACACATAATAACAAACAAACCACAAACA
>JAUNIU010000209.1 GCA_030523265.1 Eubacteriales bacterium
AAAATCTGCCAGGAGTAAGCGTTATTGATAGCGAGGGAACTTATCTGATGTGGCTGGATTTCCGTGGAACCGGTCTTGATGCTGCCGAACTTGACAGGCGGATCATTCATGAAGCAAAGCTGTGGCTTGACAGTGGTGAAATCTTTGGAGAAGCAGGGAAAGGATTCCAAAGGATCAATGTTGCAGCACCGAGAAAAATCATTACAGAATGCATGGAACGGATGAAAGCGGTACTGGTTGTTCATGATGGAGTGCAGAGATAAACCGATTTTGTTTAATTTGCCCAAAATTTTTTACAATTTTTGTGAAAAATGCGGGTAGACAGATGGGATTCATCTTGTTATAATGAATCATAACACAAGACGATACTCCTTAGAGGCGCTACTTGTTGAATGATCAATCAGGGTTTCTTTATTATTGATTCCTGTTGGTTTTGTTATGTGCGTTTCTGTGGGGTATTTTTTGTTATGTCGGAAAGAGGTGTTTGATTTGCAAATTATCCGAAAGATTAATACAAGTGCTGCCATTGCACTGGATTCCGCAGGTCGAGAAATCGTAGTATTGGGAAAAGGTATCGGTTTTCCTGCTGTCCCATACGAGTTAGAGGATTTAGGCAAGATTGAGAGAACGTTTTACGATGTTGATCCGAAGTACATGGATATGATTGCGGAGCTGCCGAAGCCGATTTTGATTGCAAGTGCTGATATTACGAATCAGGCGGAGATTGATTTGAATTGTGAATTAAACCCCAATCTTCCTTTTACGCTGGCCGATCATTTGAATTTTGCTCATGAACGGCTGAAGCATGGGATTAACCTTGTTACTCCCATCGCCTATGATATTCAGAATCTTTATCCTCGCGAGTATGCGGTAAGAAAGATGGCTCTGACGATTTTACAGGATCAGACCGGTATTATTTTGCCGGAACATGAGGCTGTCAATGTGGCATTGCATCTCATCAATGCTGAGGCAGAGAGTGGAGATATCCACACTTTGATGATGAACATGCAGATTATCAGCGAGATTGATCGTATTGTGGAGCAGGAAATGCAGGTTAAACTGGATAAGAATGACTACAATTACCATCGCTTTGTCACCCATCTGCGCTATCTGCTTCTGCGTCTGCAAAGTGAAACGCAGAGTGAGGGTGAGATTTATACAGAAAGTGCAGTATTTTATCGCGATTACCCACAGAATTACCATTGTGCATCCAGTATTGCAAACTATCTGAAGAATACGTGGGGATGGGAGTGTACAGACGATGAGATTGTGTATCTTATGACACATATCCGACGGTTATCTGAAAGAACAAAAAGCTGATTTTTCAGCTCATATTTTTCCGTAATATGGAGCGACAGCTCGTTTAAGAGCGCGATATCCAGAGCGGGTCTGTAAGATGATGGAAGAAGTATGTCTTCCACGCAGACTTGTTCTGGATTTTTATTTACCATTTTGAATGTTTCTTTGGCAGGGCCCGCCGAAGGTACAGATAAAGAAAATATTGATATAGGAGGTTCACTACAATGGATGATAAACAGTTATTAGAACAGGTTCTGCCGCTGATCGGCGGACATAAGAATGTAAGCCGGACGGATATTCGTCCGGATGCTCTATATATCACTGTGAAGGATACCGGAATGGTGGACCGGGATGCCCTGGAAACACTGGAGGGCGTGGAAGCGGCGGAGCTCAGCCGAAGCCGCGTTACTCTGTGGATTCAGGTACAGGATAAAAAAGATTATAAGGAGAAAACAAAGATGGATTATGAAAAAATGGGTCAGGAGATTCTGACTGCGGTTGGAGGAAAGGAAAACGTATCTGCATTAGTGCATTGTGCGACTCGTTTGCGTTTTAATCTGGTGGATGATGATAAAGCTGATCAAAAAGCCGTGGAAGCGGTCAAAGGAGTTATGGGCGTGCGGCTTCAAGGCGGTCAGTTTCAGGTAATTATTGGTCAGGATGTCAGTCATCCTTATAATGTGATCATGAAGATTTGCGGATTAAATGACACTTCTGCATCTGCTCCGTCTGCAGGAGAGGAAAAGAAGAAAAAAGGAAATCCCATCAACAGTGTGATGGATATCCTGGCAGGAATCTTTACTCCACTGCTTCCGGCTATTATCGGAGGCGGTATGATCACAGTAGTATATACCTTGCTGACAATGCTGAATATCATTTCGGCGGACAGCAATACGGCAATCTTTCTGGAGTTTTTAGGGAATGCACCGATTTATTTTATGCCGATCATGGCTGCATATACGGCTGCACAGAAATTTAACTGCAATCCTTTCCTGGCTATGGGACTTGCAGGAGCTATGCTGCATCCGACGTTTAGCGGAATTGTAACGGCGGGAGAATCCTTCAGTATTCTGGGAATAGCGGTGATGCTTGCTACTTATTCGGCAAATGCTCTGCCTGTAATCCTGGCAGTATGGGTAATGTCCTATTTTGATAAGTTTTTCAATAAATATGTACCGAAGATGATACGTATCTTTATTGCACCTTTACTGACCTTGTTATGCGGTGCGATTGTGGGCTTTATTGTAGTTGGACCGTTAGGAACCGTTATCGCACAGCAATTGACGAAAGTTTTCCAGTTGATGATAGATCATGTAGGCTGGCTGGTAGTTACGATGTGGGGTGCTTTTTCACCACTGCTCGTTATGACGGGTATGCATTATACACTGGGCGGTCTGTTCGGCACGATGTATTACATGGTCGGTTACGAAGGAGCCATGATGCCCGGAATGTTGGTATCAAATGTGGCACAGGGTGCGGCAGCACTTGCGGTATTCTTTGCAAGCAAGGATCCTGATACAAAAGCACTGGGTGCTTCTGCAGGTCTGACCGGACTGATGGGTATTACAGAACCGGCATTATACGGCGTTAACCTTCGTTATAAAAAGCCGCTTATTGCAGCGATGATCGGCGGCGGTGCAGGAGGTTTGTTTGCCGGAATAACCAGTGTAAAAGCTTATGTAATGGCATCGCCGGGCTTGATCTCTTTGCCTATTTTTATCGGCGGTGGAAGTATGAACGGCTTTATATGTGCATGTATTGCAGCAGTCATTGCGATTGTAGTTTCTTTCGTGATCAGCTTTATTCTTATGAAAGCAGAGCTGAGCAAGATTGAAAAATAACAGGAAGATCATAGAAAGGAGTTTTACATAATGACATTTCCAAAAAATTTTCTCTGGGGCGGTGCATGTGCTGCTAATCAATTTGAAGGTGGATGGAATGTGGATGGAAAGGGCGACAGCCTTTCCGACCACTGTACCGTAGGCAGCCGCACTGTACCAAAGCGTATTACGAGAGACATCGAACCGGGTGTGCTGTATCCGAGTCACCAGGCGATTGATTTTTACCATCATTATGAAGAAGACATTGCCCTTTTTGCAGAGATGGGATTTAAAGTTTTTCGTACTTCGATCAACTGGACTCGTATTTTTCCAACAGGAGAGGAGAACGAACCAAACGAAGCGGGACTGGCCTTTTACGACAAAGTCTTTGATTGCTGCAAGCACTATGGCATTGAACCATTGGTGACGATCAGCCATTATGAGCTGCCATATCATCTGGTAGACAAATACAATGGCTGGGAGAGCCGGAAACTGGTGGATTTCTATATGAACTACTGCAAGGCTATTTTTGAGCGTTACAAGGACAAAGTGAAGTATTGGCTGACTTTTAATGAAATAAACTGTGGTACCATGCCATTTGGTGCGTTGATCAGTCTGGGTACTGTCCGTGGATTTGAAGGTTCCGTTATGAATCTTCCGGATCGTCCTCAGGAGCGGTATCAGGCTCTGCATCATATGCTTGTGGCAAGTGCCAGGGCGGTGGAATATGCTCATGAGCATTATCCTCAATACAAGATGGGCTGTATGAATATCTTTTCCACGATGTATCCTCTGACATGCGATCCAAAGGATGTATTAGAATGTCAACAGAAAACACAGATGACGAACTGGTTTTGTTCAGACATACAGGTACGCGGCATTTATCCGGGATATGCCGAGCGGTTTTTCCGGGAAAATCATATTTCAATCCATATGGAGCCGGGAGATGCTGCATTATTAAAACGTGGAACGGTGGACTTTTATACGTTCAGTTATTATATGTCCAACTGTGTTACTACTCATGGAGATACGGAAATGGTCAGCGGAAACATGAGTATGGGTCAGAAAAATCCATATCTGAAAACCAGCGAGTGGGGCTGGCAGATTGATCCTCAGGGATTGCGGTACAGCCTGAATGAAATCTACGGACGATATCAGATTCCTCTGATGGTAGTAGAAAATGGTTT
>JAUNIU010000014.1 GCA_030523265.1 Eubacteriales bacterium
TACAGATTTAGGAAACGGGGATTTAGGAAATGGAGATACCGGAAACGGAGATACAGAGCCAGGAAACGAAGATTCGGGCAATAAAGGTACTGATGTAGAACAGCAGAGTTCTTCCACAGCCAATACAAATACGATTTCCGGTTTCGACCCAAAGATGCCATCTGTTTTTTCGGCAAAGAAACAGACTGCAAAAAAACTCCCTCTGACATTCACCAGGAAACGTGTGACCTATCAGCAGATAAAATCCACACAAAAGGCAGTGAAGGTAGTTGCAGTGCATGATAAGGCAAGAAAGGTCAAAATCCCTGCGTATATTACATGGAAAGGAACCCGTTATAAAGTCGTAGAGATTGGGAAAAATGCTTTCCTGGGTTGTAAGAAATTAAGTAAAGTTACCATAGGAAAACAGGTGACTGTGATTGGGGCAAAGGCATTCTATGGTTGTAATAAATTGAGATCGGTTATCTTTCAGGGGAAAAAATTAAATAAGATTCAGAAAAAAGCATTTGCAAAAACCCATGCAAAAATTCGTTTTAAAATGCCGAGGAAGAAACAAAAGAAATATATAAGGCTATTAAAGAAGAGCCGATATGCTAAGGTTTCCGCCCATTTACAGAAAAAATGCGGTCTGTATTAAACGGACATCAGTGGATATTTCGTGTCCTGCAGCGCTTTTTTATCGGATAGAGGAAATTTCTTATTTGATAAAAAAGGGATAAGAAAAAAAGCTGTCCACACCCTGACAGCTTTTCTTATCCTTATGAATCCTTATGCAATTTTATTAACCGCAATCGTCAGACGAGAGATTTTTCTAGAAGCTGTCTTACGATGATATACACCCTTGCTGGCAGCCTTATTAATCTCAGAGATTGCTGCGGTTAATGCAGTAGTAGCAGCAGCCTTATCATTAGCCGCGATTGCTGCGTCTACTTTTTTGATCGCTGTCTTAACCTTAGACTTGATCGATTTATTTCTCTCTGCATTTCTGCGCTCAACTAAAATTCTCTTTTTTGCTGATTTAATGTTAGCCATTCGTCCTTACACCTCCCAATCGTGAAATGTTGTGTTTCATCAAACCGGACACGGTCGCTTTGAGTAAACATACTAGATTATAATAAACGAAGGAATTTGGATTGTCAATACATATTTATCAAAAAATTGGAAAAAATAGTAAAGAAATTCCAGTTGGATGAGGAGGAGAATGCGATGGGAGATAATGCTAGTATGGAAAAGCGGACAGATCTGGCGATTGAAGTGCGAGAAAGTTTTCCACAGGATGATGTGGAAGTGTCGGGAGTCCGATTGACAACAGATACGCTGGAGCAGGGGAAGATTACTGTCACCACTGTGGAAATCATGAACGAACATGGCGCAGAGGAGATGGGAAAACCGATTGGAAACTATATCACATTGGAATTTACAGAAGAAGCAGATTCCACTTCCGAAGCAGTGCAAAAGAGTCTGGTGTGTAAACTGGCGGATATTTTGCAGGATATGACAGACCGTCTGGTGGATTCTGGTAAGAAGCACTGTCTATTTGTTACCGGACTGGGAAACCGCTTTGCTACGCCGGATGCTTTAGGACCTTATGTGGTGGAGCACATATCGGTCAACCGTCATTTGGAGGAAAATGTATCTGAGACGGGAGGAAATGTGGTCTGCGCTGTGGTTCCCGGAGTGATGTCCCAGACTGGTTTAGAGACGGGGGAAATATTGGGCGGGATCATCGCCAGATCGAAACCGGATTTGCTTTTGGTAATTGATGCGCTGGCCACCAGAAGTGTTCGCCGTTTGTGCCGGACGATACAGATTACCGACACCGGGATTTTACCGGGTGCTGGTGTGGGCAATCATCGTTATCCCATTAATCAGGATACTATGGGCATCCCAGTGATTGCCATAGGGGTTCCAACAGTGGTAGAGGCGAATACCATCGTATTGGAAACGATGGAGGAGGTACTACAGCGGGAGCAATTCAGTGAACAGGAAATTGCATTATTCTTAGAGGATATTTCCAGACAGGCGATGAGCAATCTGTTTGTCACACCCAAAGACATTGAGGCGCAGATCAGTCAGGTGGGTGGATTGATTGCCCAGGGGATTAATCGGTATAGTGCCTGAAGGATAGGTCGTAATACCAGTACATCATAAACGAAGTATCGCACAGTTTGGCTTGTCTAAATTTCCATCTGCTGCGTTGCATTTTCTAGCCGTAGCCACCGCTACGCCGTCGAAAATCCGTCTTGCAGAACGAAAATTTATCCTACGCCGAACGATCAAGAACTTAATTTATGATGTACTAGTCATAGAATGGTTCTTCTGGTCATAGGTTATTGATAAGGGTAGTTGAAGGAAGCGAAAATGACGTAGATGGAGAACGGGATTCTATGAGAAGATGTGATGGAAAAAGGTTCAGCTATTGGGGCAAAGGCTTGTTTCTGTTATTGATTGTTATATGGACAGGTATTTTGCTGGGTGGTTTATATCGTCAGTACAATCTGTTGGGCAAATTAGAACAAAAATTCAGCAGCAAAATAGCGCAGATAGGATTTTCGGATATTACGTTACTGCAAAATGCAGGATGTGATATGGTAAATCCATGGTGTGAACGCACCGCACTATTGCAATATTTGATGCGTCAGGATACCGGGAAAGATGGGACGTCAGTGGAACTGCTGGATCAGAATACGGGAGATCAATTACTGCAAGGGTTGGAGATAGTGGACAATCCTTCTGAAGAGATCGAAGATATCGCTGTGTTCAATAATGGAAGTTTTGATATTACTGAAAATAATAGCAGTCTCAAAGAATATGTCCAGACAGCATCTACTCCGGCACCTACAGAAAATAAGGCAGT
This sequence comes from Eubacteriales bacterium, assembly GCA_030523265.1. Taxonomy (GTDB): domain Bacteria; phylum Bacillota; class Clostridia; order Lachnospirales; family Lachnospiraceae; genus Butyribacter. Next base: position 2,858 of record JAUNIU010000014.1, read on the forward strand.
GCAGACGCAGAAGACTTCAGGTAATCAAAGTGGGGCATCTGCAACTGTCTCTGCCAGTCTCAAAAAAAATATATCCATATTAGATACTTTAAAGAAAAAGAAAGACAGATCCTATTTGTTAAAAAATTTTTATATCGTGGATTCCTCCACTTCCATTGATCCAAAGATATTTCAGGTGAGTAAGCTTTTAAACAAGGATGTATCATTAAAACAAAAAAAGACACCGCAAATTTTGATCTATCATACCCATGGTGCGTCCGAGGCATTTGCCGATAGTAAGGCGGGCAAAAAGGAGGAATCCATCATTGGCGTCGGAGGAGAATTGGCGAGGCTGTTGACAGAGAACTATGGATATCATGTGATTCATGATGAGACAGAGTACGACCGGATCGGTGGCAATATAGACCGCAATAAAGCGTATAACCAGTCCTATGCCGGGGTTAGCAAGACGCTTCAAAAATACCCGGATATTCAGGTATTAATTGATTTGCACCGGGATGGTGTGGGCAATAAGGTACACCGTCTGACCACCATCGATGGAAAGAAGACCGCACAGGTAATGTTCTTTAATGGATTATCCAGAAACCGCAAAGGGGATATTGCGTATTTACATAATGACAATTTACAGGCAAATCTGGCATTTAGTTTGCAAATGAAGATGGCGTGTATGGAGAATTATCCGGATTTTGCAAAACCCATCTATCTAAAAAGTTATCGGTATAATCTTCAACTGCGGGAACGTTCTTTATTAATTGAATTAGGGAATGAAAATAACACCTTACAAGAGGCAAAAAATGCGATGGAGCCATTGGCAAAAATGCTTCATCAGGTATTATCAAAATCTTGAGGTTCCTTCCAATATGTGATACAATGCTAAACGGACTTGCTGGGGCAAGGCGGGAGATGAAATTACAGTAAACAGCAGAGTATAGAATGAAATTTCATACTCTGACCAGTTATGGAGGAAATACATGGAGCGAGTAGACCAATCTCATATTAGAAATTTTTGTATTGTAGCACATATTGATCACGGTAAATCCACGTTGGCAGACCGTATTATTGAAAAAACGGGTTTGTTGACCAGCCGGGAGATGCAGGCGCAGGTATTGGATAATATGGAACTGGAGAGGGAGCGTGGTATCACCATCAAAGCGCAGACGGTTCGTATCGTATATCAGGCGCAGAACGGAGAAGAATATATATTTAATCTCATTGATACTCCCGGACATGTGGATTTTAACTATGAGGTATCCCGCAGTCTGGCTGCCTGTGAAGGGGCAATATTGATCGTGGATGCTGCACAGGGTATCGAGGCGCAGACGTTGGCAAACTGCTATCTGGCATTGGATCATGATTTGGAGATCATGCCGGTCATCAATAAGATTGATCTGCCCAGCGCAGAACCAGAGAGAGTGAAGGAAGAAATTGAAGAAATCATTGGTCTTGATGCCTCGGATGCGCCCCTGATTTCAGCGAAAATGGGCACTAATATTGAAGAAGTATTGGAACAGATTATTACGAAGATTCCGGCACCTTCCGGAGACATTCAGGCACCGTTTCAGGCATTAATATTTGATTCCCTGTACGATGCATATAAGGGAGTGATTATCTTCTGTCGCGTGTTTGATGGTGTCCTGCAAAAGGGACAGGAGATCAAAATGATGGCTACAGGTGCCAGTGCAGAAGTGGTAGAGGTGGGAATCTTTGGTGCCGGACAGTTTATTCCAACCGAGGAATTGAGCGCCGGCATGGTGGGATATATTACAGCAAGCCTGAAGAATGTACAAGATACCCGTGTGGGAGATACTGTTACATTGGCTGCGAATCCCTGTGCGGAGGCACTGCCTGGATATAAAAAGGTACAGCCGATGGTATACTGTGGACTGTATCCGTCAGATGGAGCCAAATATCCGGATCTGCGGGATGCGCTAGAAAAATTACAGTTAAATGATGCGGCATTACAGTTTGAGGCAGAGACATCTGTGGCATTGGGATTTGGATTCCGCTGTGGATTTCTCGGATTGCTTCATCTGGAGATCATACAGGAGCGTTTGGAACGGGAATATAATCTGGATCTGGTGACAACAGCACCTGGCGTAATCTATCATGTATATAAGACCAATGGGGAAATGGTGGAGGTGACCAATCCTTCCAATCTGCCGGATCCGTCTGAGATTGAACACATGGAAGAACCGATGGTATCGGCAGAAATCATGGTGACGACAGAATATGTGGGTGCAATTATGACGCTGTGTCAGGAAAGACGTGGTGTTTACATTGGCATGGAATATATCGAAGAAACCAGAGCTGTGTTAAAGTATGATCTGCCATTAAATGAGATTATTTATGATTTCTTTGATGCACTAAAGTCACGTTCCAGAGGCTATGCTTCCCTGGATTATGAGATGAAGGGGTATGTTCCTTCCCAGTTGGTGAAATTGGATATTCTGATAAACCGGGAAGAGATTGATGCGCTTTCCTTTATTTTGCATGCGGATACCGCCTATGAGCGGGGGCGCAAGATGTGTGAGAAATTAAAGAAAGAGATACCGAGACAGCTCTTTGAGATACCGATTCAGGCAGCCATCGGCAGCAAGATCATTGCCAGAGAGACAGTCAAGGCCATGCGGAAGGATGTATTGGCAAAATGTTATGGCGGGGATATATCCCGTAAGAGAAAATTGTTAGAGAAGCAAAAAGAAGGAAAGAAACGGATGCGTCAGTTTGGTAGTGTGGAAATTCCGCAACAGGCATTTATGAGTGTGTTAAAATTGGATGATGACCAATAAAGGCTGTCAGGGAATTGACAGAAAGTCAAGGAATTGGCAAGTCAAGGAATTGACAGAAAGTCGGGGAATTATTGGCAGAAGGATTAGAATGCATGTGTAAAGAGGCTGGCAATGAAGAAAATAGCATTATATATTCATGTCCCGTTTTGTGTACAGAAGTGTCTGTATTGTGATTTCCTGTCGGCACCTGCAGGCAGAGAGACACAGCGCAGATATGTGGATACTTTGATGCTGGAATTGGCATACTGGCAGCAGCGTTTGGAGGGGCAATATGAGGTGGACACTGTGTTTATTGGCGGTGGTACCCCTACGGCACTGGCACCGGAACTGCTGGAAGAGATCGGGGTGGCGATTGGGCGGTTTTCGTTCTCGTCTGCGCCGGAATATACCATAGAAGCAAATCCGGGTACGGTTACGTCCGAACATGTGCGGACGATGAAGCAGATGGGTGTGAACCGTGTGAGCTTGGGAGTGCAGTCAGCACAGCCGGGAGAATTGCAACAGCTTGGCAGGATTCATACGTATGAATCCTTTGCGGAGAGTTATCATCTCTTGCGGCAGCAGGGATTTGATAATATTAATGTGGATCTGATGGCAGATATACCGGGGCAGACATTGGCAAGCTATTCGGATACGTTGGATAAGATACTGGCATTACAGCCGGAGCATATTTCGTCCTATAGTCTGATTATCGAGGAGGGAACCCCATTTGAAGTGATGTATCAACAGGGGAAATTACAGATTCCATCCGAAGAAACCGATCGGCAGATGTACGTTTTGACGAAAGAGCGGTTGGAAAGTCAGGGGTATGACAGATATGAGATATCCAATTATGCCAGAGAGGGATATGCATGCCGGCATAACTTAACCTATTGGCAGATGGGGGAATATCTGGGAATTGGGTTGGGTGCTTCCTCTTACATGGGAGGGGTACGGTTTTCCAACGAACGGAACCTGACGCAATATGTGTCCCAAAAAGCGGACCAACATGTGGTAGAACGACATCCGTTATCCAAGCGGGAAGAGATGGAGGAATTTGTATTTTTAGGTCTGCGCAAGACACAGGGAATCGCGCTTGGGGATTATCAGCGACGATTTCATGTGGATTTTCATGAAATATATCAGCATGTTCTGCCACAGTTATTGGAAAACGGACTATTGGCAGAATCAGAGAAACGTGATAAAATCTATCTGACAAATTACGGGATCGACGTCAGCAATACTGTGTTGGCGGAGTTTCTGTTAGATGAGGAATAAGGAGGACAAACAAATGGCAAAAGTAGGAATTTTAATGGGAAGTGATTCAGATCTGGCGATCATGAGTAAGGCAGCCAAAATGTTAGAGGATTTTGGAATTGATTATGAGATGAATGTCATCTCTGCGCATCGTGAGCCGGATGTGTTTGTGGAATATGCAAAGACAGCAGAAGCACGGGGAATTGAAGTGATCATTGCCGGTGCTGGCGGTGCAGCGCACTTACCGGGAATGTGTGCAGCGATTTTCCCGTTGCCGGTGATCGGCGTGCCGATCCATACTAAATCGGTGGGTGGTGTGGATTCGCTGTATTCGATTGTACAGATGCCTTCCGGGATACCAGTGGCGACGGTTGCCATCGATGGGGCTGCCAATGCGGCGATTCTGGCGGCTAAGATGTTATCCATTTCCGATCCGGAACTTCGCAAGAAATTAGTAGATTATAAAGAGGGATTAAAAGACCAGGTGGTGGCAAAGGATGCGAAATTAAATCAATTAGGGTATCAGGCATATCTGGATCAGATGTAACATGCAACATTAAAAATAGAACTCACAGGGGCGATTGCTCTTGTGAGTTCTGTTTTTCGTCCAATAGAATATTTTTTCTAATTTTTCTTAAATTCCAATAGTTCTAATCCTTCGTTATCCTCTAATACCATCCGGATCATCCAGTCATTGACGAACAGCAGGAGAGGGTTGCCTTTCATATCCTTGACTGCCTTGACATTATTCATGCGTTTTAGTTTCGTAACATCTGTCGAAGGGTCTCCTACCCAGCGGATAAAGCCATACGGCAGATTTTCCAGCCGGATTTCACAGCCATACTCATTTTCCAGCCGGTATTTCAACACATCAAACTGCAGGACACCTACCACGCCCACAATGATTTCAGACATTCCCGCAGAATATTCCTGAAAGATCTGGATCGCACCTTCCTGGGCAATCTGCGTGATGCCTTTGACAAACTGTTTGCGTTTCATGGAATTTAATTGTACTACGCGGGCAAAATGTTCCGGCGCGAAAGTAGGGATACCTTCATATTCAAATTTCTTGCCCGGTGTGGTGATCGTATCCCCGATGGAAAACATACCCGGGTCAAAGACACCGATCACATCTCCAGCATACGCTTCACTGATTACCTGACGGTCCTGTGCCATAATTTGCTGTGGCTGGGAAAGGCGCAGCTTACGTCCGCTTTGCACATGATATACTTCCCTGTCTGCTTCAAATTTACCAGAGCAAATCCGCATAAAGGCAATGCGGTCACGGTGTGCCTTGTTCATATTTGCCTGAATCTTAAAGATAAAAGCGGAAAAATCATTTTCCACCGGGTCGATGGCACCTTCATCTGACATACGCGGCAGAGGAGAAGTGGTCATCTCCAGAAAATACTTTAAGAAAGTTTCCACACCGAACGTTGTCAGGGCAGATCCAAAGAATACCGGAGAGAGTTCCCCCTTCTGAACCTGCTCCAGATCCAAGGGATCACTGGCACCATCCAATAGTTCGATCTCCTCCACTAACTGGTCGTACAGTTCCTCGGTAGCCAGCTCCCGCAGTGCAGGATCATCCAAAGCATAATCGGTTTCCGCGGCTGCTTTGGCTCCGCCGGTGGCAACGGATTCAAATGCGCGTACTGTCTTTGCGCGTCGGTCGTATATTCCCTTAAACCGCTTTCCAGATCCGATCGGCCAATTCACCGGACAGGTACGGATGCCAAGTACGGTCTCAATATCATCCAATAGTTCAAAGGAATCCCTTGCCTCCCGGTCCATTTTATTGATAAAGGTAAAGATGGGGATATGGCGCATTACACATACTTTGAAAAGTTTGATGGTCTGCGCCTCCACACCCTTGGAAGCGTCAATGACCATGACGGCAGAATCTGCTGCCATCAGTGTACGGTAAGTATCCTCGGAGAAGTCCTGATGTCCCGGCGTATCCAGAATATTTATACAAAAATTATCATAAATAAATTGCAGTACAGAGGAAGTAACAGAGATACCACGTTCTTTCTCGATCTCCATCCAGTCCGACACGGCGTATTTAGAATTGGCTTTCCCCTTGACAGATCCGGCGGTATTGATGGCGCCTCCGTAGAGCAGAAATTTTTCAGTCAAAGTCGTCTTACCTGCATCCGGATGGGAGATGATGGCGAAAGTCCTTCGTTTGTTGATTTCATCTTTATATTGTTCTGACATAGATTCCTCCGTTCTGGTGAACTGACCTGGGGCAGCCACCGAATGATAGTCTTTGATATTTGCGCTGCTATCGTTCCGACAGGACATTGATATCGCAGCACAATATGATGTTGGGGTCAAATTCCAATGAAATTCGCTACATGCTCATGTTTTGGCGGTCCTCAGGTAAAATTGTGTTTTCGTGCAAGCATGATCACAATTTATCTTGATCTTGAGTTTCCGTATTTTGCATCGACTGGTGTGAAAAGTCCACATCACAAACTGTGATGTGGAAATATTGCATAAAATTGCACGCGGAAAACTTGTTTTCCGGATGCAATTTATATGCATATTGCGCATGCTGCTTATAGCAGCATGGCCTTTTCACACAAAAAAACATAAAATTAAAAATGCGCAAATGCAAGCAATTTATATCTTTTGACCTTAACATCACAATATTTAATTATAGGGGAAAATTGTGATACTTTCAAGAAATTTTGCATAGAATAGCAGTAATCGAATTTGCGCCCGGAGGCGTGGAGGAAATATGGCTACAATTATGTTAGATGCCGGTCACGGAGGCTACGATAGGGGAGCATCCTATAACGACCGATTGGAAAAAGATGATAATCTCAGGCTGGTACTGGCGGTGGGAGCGATCTTAGAGAACAAAGGAGTCAATGTATTATATACCCGTACCGAAGATGTCTATCAAAGTCCCAATGAAAAAGCCGGAATCGCAAACCGCAGTGATGCAGGCTATTTTATTTCCATTCATCGCAATTCCAGTCCGAATCCCAATACCTATTCCGGTGTGGAAACTTTGGTATATCAGAATACGGGGATACCTGCCCTGTTTGCGCAGAATATCAACCGGGAGTTAGAACAGGTTGGTTTTGCAAATCTGGGAATCCAAGAGCGGCCCGGCCTGGCGGTTCTGCGTGGTACGAATATGCCGGCGGCTCTGGTGGAGGTGGGATTCTTAAATACGGACCAGGATAACCAGTTATTTGATGAACGCTTTGACGATATTGCCAATGCCATTGCAGAGGGGATTTTGCAGACGATACAAGGGGCGGCATTATCTGCAGAGGAGATGGCAGCGTATCATGTGGAAGTGGGGATGTTCCGGCACAGACATAATGCGGAAGCGCTGGCAAGCAATTTACAAAGCGATGGTTTTGACTGCTATATCATGCCGCGAAACGATTATTATTGCGTTTGTCATGGTGCCTTTGATACCAGAGAGGAAGCGGAAAAACAGGAGAAAATATTATTTGAGGCTGGTTATGAGACCAGACTGGTTCGTTCGGAGGATTTTTGATGTATGGACTGCATTTGACATTTAAATGAAAAAAAATACGAAAAACCCTTGCATTTGCTGGAAAATGGTGCTAAAATGCCATTTGTAATAAGTTGGTAATGAAGAGTGGACTGCGCGAAGTCCACTCTTTCATTTTGAGCGAAGGCAGAGAATCTGGCTTGAACAGAAATGATGGAAAAGAGGTTATGCTTTTGACAAAACGAGAAGAATATGAAGCACGGGCGGAACAAATGCTGTTACCGTTAATGGAAAAGCACCGCTTTGAACTGGTGGATGTGGAATGGGTGAAAGAAGCAGGAAACTGGTATCTGCGTGCTTATGTGGACAAAGAAGGCGGTATTACGCTGGATGATTGTGAATTGGTGAACCGTGCCTGGAGTGATCAGATGGATCAGGAAGATTTTATCGAGGAGGCATATATTTTAGAAGTGAGTTCGCCGGGATTGGGACGACAGTTAAAGAAAGAAAAGGATTTTAAGCGAAGCATCGGAGAAGATGTGGATGTGAAATTTTATAAGGCAAGAAAGATTCCCGGAGGAAAACATGGGAAAGAACTGTCCGTAAAAGAACTGACAGGTAAACTGACGGCCTATGATGCACAGACCATCACTTTGGAGACAGATTTTGATCCGGCTTATGTGATTCCCCGCGCAGAGGTTTCCACAGTAAAGCTGACCATAGATTTTTGAGATAGCGCAAAAGACAATGTACGATAGTGCCGCCAGTACAGAGTCTGTGATACATCAGAGAGCGGCGCAGAATAGGAGAGAGAAAAATGGCTGCAAAGAAAACAAAAAATAAAAACTCGGATAATGTGGAATTGATTGAAGCGTTGGATGCGATTGAGAAAGAGAAGCAGATCAGCAAAGATATTATATTGGAGGCGATCGAAAATTCTCTGTTGGCTGCCTGCAAAAATCAGTTTGGCAAAAGTGAGAATATTCGTGTCAGCATTGACCGTGAGACCGGAGAGGTGAAGGTATTTGCGGATTATGAAGTGGTAGAGGATGATCTGGTGGAGGATGATGTCTTACAGATCGGTATCACGGAGGCGCTTTTGAAATATGATCATGCAGAAGTAGGAGGCATCGTAAGTCGCGAGGTGACGCCGAAGAATTTTGGACGTATCGCAGCACAGAAAGCAAAACAGGTCGTGGTACAGAAGATACGGGAAGAGGAGCGCAAGGTACTGTATATACAGTATCTGGAAAAAGAGCGGGAAGTGATTACAGGTATCGTACAACGATATAGTGGCAGAAATGTTTGTATCAATCTGGGGAAAGTAGATGCGATCCTGATGGAGAGCGAACAGGTCAGAGGTGAGCGGTTTAAGCCTACGGAGCATATTAAATTATATGTGGTAGAGGTAAAGGATACACCAAAGGGACCACGAATTACCGTTTCCCGTACGCATCCGGAATTTGTAAAGAGACTGTTTGAAGAAGAAGTGACGGAGATTCAGGACGGCATCGTGGAGATTCGCAGCATTGCCCGTGAGGCAGGTTCCCGTACAAAGATAGCGGTTAGCACCGAAGATCCGAATGTGGATGCGGTGGGTGCCTGTGTAGGTATGAATGGAAGCCGTGTGGGCGCCATTGTCGAAGAATTGCGCGGCGAGAAAATTGATATTGTCAACTGGAGTGACACACCGGAAATACTGATTGAAAATGCGTTAAGCCCGGCAGAAGTGATCTCGGTAACTGTGGATGAAGAGGAAAAGGCGGCTCGTGTGCTTGTACCGGAAAACCAGTTGTCATTAGCCATCGGTAAAGAGGGGCAAAATGCACGTCTGGCAGCAAAACTGACCGGGTATAAGATTGATATCAAGTGTGAATAAGGGTTTTGCGAAAGGAGATGTCTTTTAAGTGGCTGGAAATAAAGGACCTCACATAAAAAAAATTCCGATGCGGCAATGTACCGGATGTGGTGAGCGAAAAGAGAAAAAAGAGCTGATTCGTATTATTCGGACCCCGGAGGAAGAGATTCAGGTGGATTTTACCGGGAAGAAAAATGGGAGAGGCGCATATATATGTAATTCAGTGGAGTGTTTGAAACTGGCTCAGAAGCGAAAAGCATTAGACCGGTCACTTAAACTGGCGATTCCGACTGAAGTATATGAAGAACTGGCAAAGGAGATGAATCACGGTGAAGATGGATAATGCACTTCGGATGGTGGGACTCGCCACGAAGGCAGGCAGGGTAGACAGCGGAGAGTTTATGACAGAAAACGCAGTCAAATCCGGCAAGGCAGCACTGGTAATCATAGCCGGCGATGCTTCAGATAATACAAAGAAAAAATTTAATAATATGTGCGAGTTTTATCAGGTTCCGCTTAGGATATATAGTACGAAAGAGGAACTGGGGCATGCCATGGGGAAAGAGTTTCGGGCATCTATGGCAGTGACGGACGAGGGACTGGCGCAGGCGATCATGAAAAAAATGGACTAGGAGGCAAGTTAGCGTATGGCAAAAATGAAGATATATGAAATTGCAAGAAGTTTGCAGGAAAAATTTCCGGATGTCAAGAGTAAAGATCTGGTAGAGTTATTACAGGCAAATGGGTTTGAAGCAAAGGGAGCGCAGAGCAGCATTGAGGATGCCGCCATTGGTTTTTTGCTGAAACACTTTGCCGGAAAAGCGGCAGCAAAGCCTAAGAAAGAGGAGGCAGCAGTTGTGGCAGAGCAGGAGAAAGCTTCTGCCCCGGTAGAAAAGAAGAGCTCCAAAAAGGCAGAAACCAAAGAGAAGCCAAAAGCAGAAGAGACGAAAACCGTAAAGAAGGCTACTGCGGAGGATACTAAGGAGACACCAAAGCAGGAGAAAAAGGCGGTATCCGATCCGGTAGAGCAGCCGAAGCCGGCAGAGGTCAAGGCAGAGAAAAAGCCAGTGGAGACAGAGGCGAAAGCACCTGTGGCAGAGGATAAGAAACCTGCCGAGAAACGTGCAGATCATACCAAAAATGAAGAGCGTCGTGGTGGCAGAGATCATAAACAGGAGAAACGTCGCAGTACAGAAAACCGGGATGGTGGCAACCGTGGCGGCAGAGGAGACAATCGCGGAGACCGCGGTGGTTATAACCGTGGAGACAGAAATAATGGCAGAGATGGCGAGAACAGAGGAAACCGCGGTGGCAGAGGCGGCGAGCGCGGGGATAACCGCGGCAGCAGATCAGACAATCGTAACAGCCGTGGAGCAGGTTCCTATGGTAATCGCAGCCAGGCACCAATGGATTCCATGAAATCTGAGGTGAAACAGTCCCGTCAGCAGCGTGCTAACAAGGATTCCCGCAGTGCCAAACAGAGATATGGCAAGGATCGCAATCGGGCATATGATGATGACGAGATGTTTATGCAGAAAAATAAAAAGAAGAAAGATCCTAACCGTAAGGGTGCGTTCATCAAACCGGAACCGGTTGTGAAGCCGGCAGAGCCAGAGGATGGCATCAAGACCATTACCTTGCCGGAGAAGCTGACGGTAAAAGAACTGGCAGACATCATGAAGATTCCTCCGGCAACAGTGATCAAAGGACAGTTTATGAAGGGTACCGTGGTAACCATGAATCACGAGCTGACTTTTGAGGAAGCGGAAGAGATCGCATTGGAGTATAACTGTATCGCAGAGATGGAAGAAAAAGTAGATCTGGTGGCAGAACTCTTAAAAGAAGAGGAAGAGGACGAAGCTTTGATGGAGAAACGTCCGCCGGTTGTCTGTGTCATGGGACACGTAGACCATGGTAAGACTTCACTGCTGGATGCCATCCGGGAGACCCATGTGACTTCCCGCGAGGCAGGTGGTATCACCCAGCACATCGGTGCTTATGTGACAGAGATTAATGGTGAGAAGATTACTTTCCTGGATACACCAGGACATGAAGCCTTTACTTCTATGCGTATGCGTGGTGCCCAGTCTACCGATATCGCAATCCTGGTGGTGGCTGCAGACGATGGTGTCATGCCACAGACCGTAGAGGCCATCAATCATGCCAAAGCTGCTGGTGTAGAAATCATTGTAGCAGTGAATAAGATTGATAAGCCAAGTGCAAATATTGAGCGGGTGAAGCAGGAATTAGTAGAACATGAATTGGTTGCCGAAGACTGGGGTGGTAGTACCATTTTCGTACCGGTATCTGCACATACCAAGGAAGGTATCGACCAGTTGTTGGAGATGATCGTGCTGACAGCAGAGATGGCGGAATTAAAGGCAAATCCGAATCGTAATGCCCGTGGTGTAGTGATCGAGGCACAGCTGGATAAAGGACGTGGTCCGGTTGCTACCGTATTGGTACAAAAGGGTACTCTCCATGTGGGAGACAATATTGCCATCGGTGCTGCTTATGGTAAGATTCGTGCCATGATGGATGATAAAGGACAGCGTGTGAAAGAAGCCCTGCCTTCTACTCCTGTAGAAATATTGGGATTGCATGCCGTTCCGGATGCAGGAGAGATCTTTATGGCTACCGATAGTGATAAGGAAGCCAGAAATATTGCGGAGACTTATATCAACCAGAGCCGTGAGAAGTTGTTAGATGACACCAAGTCTAAACTGACGTTAGATGGTCTGTTCTCCCAGATTCAGGCGGGGAATATCAAGGAATTGAACATTATTATCAAAGCGGATGTACAGGGTTCTGTGGAGGCTGTGAAACAGAGTCTGTTAAAGTTAAGCAATGATGAAGTAGCCGTCCGGGTCATTCATGGTGGTGTGGGTGCCATCAACGAATCGGATGTATCCTTAGCCAGTGCATCCAATGCCATTATCATTGGCTTCAATGTCAGATCAGATAATACCGCCAAAGAAAGTGCAGATCGCGAACAGGTAGATGTGCGCCTGTACAAGGTAATCTATAATGCGATTGAGGATGTGGAAGCGGCGATGAAGGGCATGTTGGATCCGGAATACGAGGAGCAGGTAACGGGTCATCTGGAAGTTCGTCAGACCTTTAAGGCTTCCGGTGTGGGTGTGATCGCCGGATCTTATGTACTGGATGGTAAGATTGTCAGAGGTTCCAAAGTTCGTATTACCCGTGAGGGTGAGCAGATCTTTGAAGGAGATCTGGCATCGCTGAAACGTTTCAAGGATGATGTAAAGGAAGTAGCAGCAGGTTACGAGTGTGGTCTGGTATTTGATGGCTTCAATGAAGTACAGGTGGAAGATCAGATCGAAACGTATATTATGGTAGAGGTTCCTAGAGCCTAGTACAACGTTCCATAGCAGGTTTGTGTCTGCGCTGTGACACAAACGTTGCGCTATGTGTAAAAGACAGCGCAGAAATGAGGAAGAATATGAAACGTAATAGTATTAAATATTCCCGGATGAATGGTGAGGTGCTAAGGGAACTTAGCCGCATCATATCTAGGGATATCAAAGACCCTCGTATTCATCCGATGACTTCGGTAGTATCCGTGGAAGTGACACCGGATCTGAAATTTGCAAAAGTCTTTGTCAGTGTGTTGGGAGATGAGATGGATCGGGAGAATACCAGAGAGGGATTATCCAGTGCGGCATCCCATATCCGCACCAGACTGGCAAAGTCTCTGAATTTACGTAACACGCCAGAGCTTACTTTTGTGATTGATGATTCGATTGAGTATGGGGTAAATATGTCAAAGAAAATCGATGAACTGACTCATGCCGGAGAGGATTCTCAGGATGAGAGGGAACAGTAGATAGCAGACAGGGGGTTGAAACCCGGAATAGGAAGATGGTTATGAGTGATTTCAAAAATAGTATATCAAAGGCAAATCGTATCATGGTGGCAGGACATATTCGTCCGGATGGGGATTGTATAGGAGCTTGTATCGCGTTGCATTATTATATCCAAAACAATTTTCCAGGGAAAACCACGGATATCTATCTGGAGACTTTGCCAGAGCGGTTTCTTCCTTTGGATCCGGAGCGGAGTATTGTAGCAGATCAGATTTCTTCTGATCCATATGATCTTTTTATCGCAGTGGATTGTAGCAGCAGTGACCGTTTGGGAAAGGCAGGACAAGCCTTTTTGCAGGCAGAGAAAACAATTTGTGTCGATCATCATATTAGCAATGCAAGCTATGCAGATGAAAATTTCCTGACGCCAGACAGCAGTTCCACCTGTGAAGTTTTGTTTGAACTGATGGGGGAGGATGCGCTGGTGCCGGAGATTGCCGCACCTTTGTATGTGGGAATCGCATATGATTCCGGTGTATTCCGTTATTCCAATACCTCGGCACGGACCATGGAAATTGCAGGGAAACTGATACAGACTGGGATTCCTTTTTGGGAGTTGATCGATCGCTGTATCTCCCAGCGTACTTATAAACAAACCCAGTTATTGGGCAGAACGCTGCAGAGCAGCTTGCGGTTGCTGGACGGAAAGTGTATCGTGGGAATGATCACCATGCATATGATGCAGTTATATGGTGCGAAGACGGAAGATATTGATGGTATCATTGAGCAGCTGCGTGTCACCGAAGGGGTGGAAGTGGCAATCTTATTATTTGAATTAAGCGAGATGGAATATAAAGTCAGTATGCGTTCCAATGGGTTTATAGATGTGAGCCAGATTGCCGTTCATTTTTCCGGCGGAGGACATAAGAAAGCGGCAGGATTTCAGATGGATGGTTCCCTGTATGATGTGATTAACGGGATTACCGAATATCTCGAACAGCAGCTGGATACAGAGGGAATCATATGGATGGAATAATCAATGTATACAAAGAGCCGGGATATACGTCCTTTGATGTGGTGGCAAAGCTGCGGGGAATCCTTCATCAAAAAAAGATCGGTCATACCGGGACTTTAGACCCGGATGCAGAGGGGGTATTGCCGGTTTGTCTGGGCAAAGCCACGAAAGTCTGTGAACTTCTGACCAACCAGGACAAGACATACCGGGCAGTGTGTCGTCTGGGTGTGGAGACGGATACACAGGATATGTCAGGGACTGTGCTGTGTCAATATGATACCGGCAATATTACCGAAGAACAGCTGCGCAGTACGGTAGCACAGTTTATCGGAGATTCCCAGCAGATTCCTCCCATGTATTCGGCATTAAAAGTAGACGGAAGAAAATTATATGAACTTGCCAGAGAGGGAAAGACAGTGGAACGAAAACCGCGTCATATTCATATTTCCCAGCTGGAATTATCGGAGATTCATTTGTCGGAGGGGACATTCGAGATGGAAGTCACTTGTTCTAAGGGAACATATATCCGCACTCTCTGTCATGATATCGGAAAGGCATTGGGGATTGGGGCTGCTATGGAGCATCTGACCAGGACCAGAGTGGCAGTATTTCATATGGAAGATGCCCTGACCTTATCCGAGATCGCTTCGCGGGCAGAGACATCCGAGGATGCGCTGGCAACCGTTATCTGGCAGGTGGATTCTTTGTTTCCCCATCTGCGGCGAGGACAGGTTACGGACAGAGCTGCCGCTTTGCTGGCTAACGGCAATCGTCTGCCACAGGACGGGATACAGTGGATGACGGATCAACCGGAAAAAACCACCTGTGGGGAAAAGATTTTAGTATATGATGCACAGGGGCAATTCAAGGCAATGTATGAATATACCGGACGAGATTATAAAGTTACGAAAATGTTTTAACAAAATAGTAATTATATTTGTTAAGTTAGGAATAGAGAAAGATGGAGATTCTTAGAGGAATAGATTTTCATATCAGAAATAGTGCAGTGTCTTTGGGGAAGTTCGATGGTATCCATAAAGGACATCGGCTGCTTTTGCAGGAGATATTGCAGACGGAATCATTGGTACCCACTGTATTTACCTTTGAATCCGGTTCAAAACCGGGGGATGGAGCTGTGGCATACCGGTCACAGATTTACGACCAGCGGGAAAAAGATCTTATACTGGAGTCTTTAGGGATGAAACGGGAAGTGCTGTTTCCCTTTCACGAAGGGACCAGACAGATGTCTCCGCAGGATTTCATACGTCAGATCCTGTGTGAAGCCATGGATGCCAGATTGATTTGTGTCGGCGAGGATTTTCGTTTCGGGAAAGACCGTGCCGGGGATGTGAATATGCTAAAGCAATTTGCTTCCGTATATGGATATCAGGTAAAGGTGATACCAAAGTTACAGGAGGCTGGGGATGTGATCAGCAGTACCCGGATTCGTAATCTGCTGCAAAAGGGAGAACTCTCCTGTGCCAATCGGTTGTTGGGGGAACCGTTTTTTTTCTGCGGGGAAGTGGTACATGGTAATGCACTGGGCAGAACTATGCAAATGCCCACTGCCAATATGATACCGGGTTCTGAAAAGGTATTACCGCCTACCGGGGTCTATGCCACGACCGTGGTTGTAAAAGGAGTGGAATATAAGGCAGTGACCAATCTGGGATATAAGCCAACCGTAGGTTCGGCGCAGGTAGGCGTGGAGAGCTGTCTGTTGGACTTTGATCAGGACATCTATGGTCAGCAGATTCAAGTTCGCTTTCACCGTTTTTTGCGGAATGAACAGAAATTTGCAGATATGGAAGCGTTACATCGCCAGATGGAGCAGGATAAGAGACAGGCGGCGGATGCCCTCCGTGATCTCTGACTCTGTCAGGTTGGAGTAACCCAATAATATAGATTCACAGGCACTATCTGGCAGATGCAGATAGTGTTTTTTCATGCCATATAATTTGATGTTTTGCTTTGCTGCCTCTGCGATCACTTGCGATTCCGTCAGTCCCTTCTGCAGATGGAGTACCAGATGCAGGCCCGCATGTTCTCCCTGAATTTGCAGGATACCCTGCCGGATCAGAGGCTTTAACTGCTCCAGTACCAGATCATGCTTATTGCGGTAAATTTTGCGCATCCGGTTGACATGTTTCTCAAAATATCCCTCCTCCAGGAAATGGGTCAGAATGCCTTGATCCAATCTGGATACGGTGCAGGAATAATGGCTTAAATATTGATGATAAATATTTAGCAGGGCTGGCGGCAGAATCAGGTAAGAAACACGGATCGCCGGAGCAATGGCTCTGGAAAAAGTACCCAGATAGATTACCTTATCATGCCAGTCCATGCCTTGTAGTGCCGGGATGGGTTTTCCTTTGTAGCGAAATTCACTATCATGGTCATCCTCGATGATATAGCGGTGTTCGGTCTGTTCTGCCCATGCCAACAATTCTCCCCGGCGGCCAAAGGGCATCACGATGCCCAGAGGATATTGATGCGAAGGGGTGACGTAGACCACCTCTGTTTCTGGTGCAATGGAATCGATGGTCAGACCACGGCTGTCCAGCCTGCCGGCGTGAAGATGCAATCCATTATTTTCAAAGATCATGGCGGCTTTTTTATAACAGGGATTTTCCAGTGTGATTTCCCGGATTTCCATATGTCGGAATACCAGTGCTAACATTTGTAATAGATAGTCTGCTCCGGCACCCAGAATGATCTGTTCCGGGGAGCAATGCACCTCACGGGAGAGACGGACATAGTCACAGACCGCCTGACGCAACTCCATATCACCATCGGCTTCGCCCAGGAGAAAACGGTTGGTATCCTCCTCCAGTGCTTTTCTGGATAGTTTTTTCCATATGGAATAGGGGAAGTGACTAATGTCAATGGCAAAGGGAGAAAAGTCGTATTCGATGGTATCGCATGTCTGGGTATCTGTATCGGAAGATGCAGAAGCAGAGGAAACGGTATTCTTTTGTGTTTTTTGACCGGAGGACGCCGGAACAGAGACCCGGGTAAGAGCAGCGGGACCGATCCCGGTCAGATCCAGTTCGCATACATAAAATCCGCTTTTGGGAGCAGTATCGATATAACCCTCTGCCTGTAATTGATAATAGGCAGACTCCACCGTATTGCGGCTGACATCCAGCGTGGCCGCCATACCTCTGGTGGAGGGCAGTTTGTCTCCGGGATTTAATTCCCCCTGAAGGATCAGGCGTTTCACATTCGTGTAGATTTGTTCATATAATGGTGTTTTAGAATCGGTATCCAGATGTATCGTCAACATTATACATTCCTCTTTTCTGTATAAGATCAGCATGTGCCAATATGGTTCCCAATAGTCTTAGGACAAGGCATCGTATATTTATATTACGGCAACTTGAAGGTACTGTCAAAATGGCTTTGTAAAATAAGGAGCCGCAAAGTTCTAAACTTGAGTTTTTGGATTTTGTATTAACTGGTGTGAAAAGTCCACATCACAAACTGCGATGTGGAAATATTGCATAAAATTGCACTCGAAAAACTTGTTTTCCGGATGCAATTTATATGCATATTGCGCATGCTGCTTATAGTAGCATGGCCTTTTCTCACAAAAAATCGTAAAATTAAAATTGCGGATACGCAAGAGTTCAAATTGTTGACACCCCAAAATCAATATCTTATAATAGGATAGTGCGAAAATGGCATTTTTGCGCACAGGATTATTTCAAGTATAAAGGAGAGAAGAACCGTGGAAAAATATGGTGTAAATGAACTTCGTAAAAAGTATTTAACGTTTTTTGAAAGTAAGGGGCATCTGGCGATGAAGAGTTTTTCGCTGGTGCCACATAATGATAATAGTCTGTTGCTGATTAATGCAGGAATGGCGCCATTGAAGCCATATTTTACCGGACAGGAGATCCCACCGAGAAACCGTGTCACTACCTGTCAGAAATGTGTACGTACCGGTGATATTGAGAATGTGGGTAAGACTGCCAGACATCTGACGTTCTTTGAGATGCTGGGAAACTTTTCCTTTGGTGATTACTTTAAGCATGAGGCACTTGCCTGGTCCTGGGAATTTCTGACACAGACATTGGGGATGGACCCGGAGCGTCTTTATCCTTCCATTTATGGCGAGGATGATGAGGCGTATGAGATCTGGACCAAAGAGATCGGAGTGCCGGGGGAGAAGATCACCCGTTTCTACCGGGATGAAAACGGGGAGTGTGATAATTTCTGGGAGCATGGTGCCGGTCCGTGTGGTCCATGTTCTGAGATTTATTATGACCGGGGAGAGAAGTACGGTTGTGGCAGTCCGGATTGTAAGGTGGGTTGTGAGTGTGACCGCTTTATGGAAATCTGGAATAATGTATTTACGCAGTTTAATGGGGATGGCAAAGGGAATTATGAGGAATTAGAAAATAAAAATATTGATACCGGAATGGGCCTGGAGCGTCTGGCAGTGGTGGTTCAGGATGTGGATTCCGTTTATGATATTGATACGATGAAGGCAATCCGTGACAGAATTTGTGAACTTGCCGGAACCCAGTATCAGAGCGATGAGGCAAAGGATGTGTCTATTCGTCTGATCACCGATCATATTCGTTCTTCAACCTTTATGATTTCGGATGGCATTATGCCAAGTAATGAGGGGAGAGGCTACGTACTTCGCCGTCTGATTCGCCGTGCTGTCCGTCATGGGCGTAAGCTTGGGATCAACAAGCAGTTTATGGCAGAGCTTGCCCGGACGGTGATTACGGAGTCCAAAGACGGTTATCCGGAACTGGATGAAAAGAAAGAGTTTATCCTGCAGGTGCTTACCCAGGAAGAGGGCAAATTTGATAAGACCATTGACCAGGGACTGCATATTCTGACCCAGATGCAGGAAGAATTGGAGCAATCCGGTTCCAAAGAATTAAAGGGTGAGGATGCTTTTAAATTATATGACACCTATGGATTTCCTCTGGATTTGACACTGGAAATCATGGAGGAAAAAGGATATAGCGTGGACGAAAAGGGATTTGCCGCTTCTATGCAGGAGCAGAAGGAAAAGGCGAGAGGTGCCCGCAAGACTACGAATTATATGGGAGCAGAGGAAACCGTTTATCAGCAGATCGATCCGGCGATTACCAGTAAATTTGTAGGCTACGACAGACTGGTGCACACTTCTGCGATTTCTGTTCTGACCACAGAGGAAGAAGTGGTACAGGCACTGACGGATGGGCAGAATGGAACGATTATCGTGGATGAGACACCATTCTATGGTACAATGGGTGGTCAGCTGGCAGACAGAGGTGTGATTACAGTAGGTGAGAACCGTTTTATTGTCAAAGACACCATTCATTTGCAGGGTGGCCGCATTGGTCACGTTGGTACTGTGGAAAAAGGAATGTTCAAAGTGGGAGACCGTGTAACCTTGTCTGTTGACCCGGCAAACCGTCAGAATACCGGGAAGAACCATAGTGCAACCCATCTGCTGCAAAAAGCACTTCGTATGGTCTTGGGAAGCCATGTGGAGCAGGCAGGGTCTTATGTGGATGCGGAGCGGCTTCGCTTTGACTTTTCTCATTTTTCTGCGATGACCCCGGAGGAAATTGCTGAAGTAGAGGCGATTGTCAATGAGCAGATTGCCAAGGATCTGCAGGTAATTACTGAGGAGATGACCATCGATGAGGCGAAAAAGACCGGAGCGATGGCATTGTTCGGTGAGAAGTATGGGGAAAAAGTCCGCGTAGTACAGATGAAGCATGGGGATGAGGACGCATTTAGCGTGGAACTATGTGGTGGTACCCATGTGGCAAATACAGGAGTGATTTCGTATTTTAAGATTATTTCCGAGAGCGGTGTGGCGGCAGGTGTGCGCCGTATTGAGGCACTGACGGGGGAAGGTCTGATGAAATATTATGCAAAGCAGGAGGAGCTGCTAAAAGAGGCAGCCGCCATCGCCAAGGCAGAGCCGGCAAAACTGGTTCAGAAAATCAAGGCTATGCAGGATGAGTTAAAGGCAGTGCACAGTGAGAATGAAAAGCTCAAGGCGAAGCTTGCAAAGGATGCAGTGGGCGATGTGGACAGCCAGATGCAGGAGGTAAAAGGCTTTAAGGTACTGGCAATGGATGTGCCGGATGTGGATATGAATGGTCTGCGCAATCTGGGCGACCAGATGAAGGAGAA
>JAUNIU010000210.1 GCA_030523265.1 Eubacteriales bacterium
GTGTACAAAGTTAACAAAGGTTACACTGACTGCAAAGAAAAAAGCCAAAATTAAGAAAAACGCATTTAAGGGTTGTAAGAAAGTAACATTTAAGGTAAAGAAATCTCTGAAAAAGTCTTATAAAAAGGCAATCAAGAAAGCTAAGATTGGCTGCAAGTATTCCGTAAAATAAACCAGATCGGATATTTTGTACTCCGGCAGGGACGTGATCGAGTCCCTGTCGGAGTTTTTTGACAGAAAGAGTGAGGAAATTTGCGTCGGCTGGTTTGCTTCCGGGGAAGGCAAATGGTTTTGATGGCAGATGCAAGTTTGGGAATTGCGTGGCTTTTTTGTGGCAAAGCTGCGTAGAAAAGAGGAACATTATGAAAAATGGCAGGATTGACAAAACATATTATGCATATTTATTGCCGGTTGTACTGACTGTGGTGGTATTGCCGCTGGCAGTGAAATTGCGGAGTTATTATAACCCGGCAGCGGATTATGCGTGGAATAGTGGTGCGAAATTTGCAGGAGATGTTTTTTTGCTGATCAAACAGCATATCTTGTATATGATCATGGGGATGATGGCATTCTGTTTGTTATGTTTTGGTTTGTTGCGACGTAAAATTTTCCGGGGTACAAAGCAAATGCTGCTGCTGGCAGGATATCTGTTGTTTGTAGTGTTATCTGCTGTCCTTGCGGAGAATACATATATTGCCTGGCATGGCGGGGCGGAACGGTTTGAATCTGTCTTTGTTCTGATGGGATATGTGTTGCTGTTTTATTATACTTATATCGTGATCCGGGGAGAACAGACACATGCATGGCAAGCCAGACGCTTTCTGATCCGCGCCATCGGAGTGCTGTCTTTTCTGCTGGGAATGATTGGATTGTGCCAGATGTTTGGCTATGATATTTATCAAAATGTGTGGATCGCTAAATTGTGTGGAATACAAAATGCGGAATATGTGGCTTCGGACCGGATTTATTTGTCTTTGTATCATTCCGACTATGTGGGCGTGATGATGACGTTGTTACTTCCCATGAATGTGGCAGGTTTCCGGATGGAGGAAAAGCGTGGTGGTAAACTCTTTTTTCTTGTGGATATGCTTTTGGTGGTATTGTGTCTGTTTGCATCCCAGTCTCGTTCCGGTGTGCTTTGTATTCTGATATGCTGGGTTCTGTTTTATCCCTTGTGGATATCCCGGGTGAAACGAAAGAAAAAATTCATTCTGGGAACCGTACTCTGTCTGATGGCTGGTACCGGTCTGTTTCTGGTCGTCAATCAGATTCAGGGACATAGTCTGATACAGCGTTTTTTTCATACGGACACTACCACAAGACAAGATACCATTTTCCTGGAAACCCGTGATGACAGTCTGGTGTTACGGTTAAAAGATACGCAGGAGTATCGGGTGACGTTTGTGGGCAAAGGTGCAGCCATGGAACTGGTGGTACAGGATGCCGCCGGACAGAATGTGGCAGCGGGAACAGGAGAACTGTCAGACGTGACTATCCAAAAACAGTATATCTCCTATAAAGGCAAGACAGTCTATGGATATACTTTTTCCCACCGGAAACAGAACTGTTTTATCACCAATCAATGGGGAGATCACAAATATTACTATCTCAATATACTGGGTAACTTTGATCAATGTATTTTATCTGAGGATGCATTTCCGGTCTCCTGGTATGGCGTGGCATCTTACCGGGGATTTGTCTGGTCCAAGACGATTCCTTTGCTGAAGAAGACAATTTTGTATGGAGTGGGCCCGGATAATTTTGAAGGGTACTTTCCAAACGATGATTATACCAGCAGGTATTATTCCCGGTTAGGGAAGGTGATCTACAATAAACCGCATAGCTGGTACCTGCAGATGGCCACGGAGACGGGGGTGGTATCGGCTGTTTTCGTGATACTGTTTCTGGCAGGTGTTATCTGGCAGGGGATTCGTGTGTTGTGGAGAAGCCGGACAGCAGATGCTCTGGCAGAACGAAGTATGTTTCTGGCGGGTATGTTTTCCTGTGTCAGCTATTGTATTATGGGGTTGTTAAATGATTCCATGCTGGTGACAGCACCAATATTCTGGGTGATTCTTGGATTTACCTATGCCCTGTTACAGGAAAAACTTGAAAAATATCCACAGATAGGGTAAAATCAAAGCATTAGCAGACGAAGGAGTACGGAGGTGATGAGAAATGTCTAATGTATCATTGGATGAAACGCTGTTTTATCAATATATGATTAATCATAATTCCACCAGTACCATGTTAAATGCGATCTCCGGTAATCGTACGGATGACAGCAGCAGTACCATGGCATCTGTGCTAAATGTCCTGCAAGCCGGCAATGGTCTAGGAACAGGCAGTATATCAGACGTTTCCACTCTTCTGGGTCTGGGTGTAGATTCTTATAGCGGTGTTGGTTCTCTGGATAGTTTTTCCAGTGTATTGCAAAGTTATCTGCAAGGCAATACCACCGAAGATGTTCAGATGACAGAAATGCTTGAACAGGTTTTGGAGGAAGTTTCCGGGACAGAGGAGGAGACGTCCAGATCCTATCAGACGTTACAGGAGGTATATGAGTATTTTTCCGAAAAGACGTCCGGTAAGGCAGCGAATCTGAATGCTGCATGGGGGACGGCGGGAAGTGCTTCCAGAGATAATGGTGAGAATACCACTGCTGTGACACAGAATATGGCAGATGTGTCCGGCGCATCTTTTGATTTCGACAGCTTTGAGAAAGAAACCGATGAAATGGTGGATTCTCTGTTTGAGGAAATCGGTATCAGTGTTTGAAAAGGATATACATAGATTTGCAGGGAGTGAAACGGTTGGTTTCACTCCCTGTTTTATCATATCGAAGTTTTATTTATGCCATAAAATCGTTCCGTGGGATACTTCTGTATATATGCAGCGGTTCCATGTGTCTATTCTTCCAGCATTTTCAGATGTAGAAAACGATAGTGCAGAGTCAGCCGGAAAATGATCGTGGTGATCAGTCTGGTCATTATATTGATCATGATCAGCAATCCGGGGTAAATGCGCCAGAAGGCTGGCAGACCAGAGGGAACAAGCATATACTGCCAGATACATAAAAATACTAAAAGCAGAGGGTTTGCATTTTTTTCTGCCCGGTATTTCTGATAAGAAAAATGGTATTTTTGCTTAATCTGCGCTAGAAAAATCGGAGAATCTGTTTTTGCGGTTTTGTCTCCAAAGACCGCCTGAAGCGTTAATGGCAGTAAAGCGGTCAGTGCCATCAGATAGACAGAGATCGGTGCTAAAGCAAAATTTGCCGGAATCAATAAAAGAAAGGTGATCCACTTTGCCCATATTGTCCCTACAAAACGGGCAAGTATTCGTGTCTCCTGCTTGATTTGCATAGTATCTGTAACCATAGAACCCCCTTTCTGGTTTCGTCCTAAAAGAACCTTTGGCATCTTAATCAATATATTATATTGCATCTAACATAGGAAGTCAAAAACGGAAAAAGTCAAAATGATTGCCAGTAGATTGTAAATTGTGTGCAAGCACGCTTTACAATCTATTTTTGACCCGGGCATTATGGTATAATGATAAGAGGACCGGGCAAACCTGCTTGTGAGAGTACAACAAGATCATGAGCGTTAGCCGGCGAAAATTCATAATGTCACCAGATCAGAGAGAGGGAATATAATGGATATAATTACAGAAATCAGAGAACAGTTATTTACATTGCAAGATACCAAGTACCGGGATTTTCAAAAGAATTTGATCCCGGGAGAAGCGGCGGATACGCTGATCGGGGTACGTACTCCGGCATTGCGGAAACTGGCAAAGGACATAGCCAAGCGGGAGGATGTGGAGATTTTCTTAAAAGATCTGCCACACCAGTATTTTGATGAAAATCAGTTGCATGCGTTTCTGATTAGCGGAGAAAAAGATTTTGAGAAATGCTTAGAGCAGTTGGAAGTATTTTTGCCATATGTGAATAATTGGGCAACCTGCGATCAGATGTCTCCCAAAGTCTTTCAGAAAGATCCCGAGCGGCTGTTGCCGGAGATTAAACGTTGGATTGCATCGGAACATACTTATACAAAGCGATATGGAATCGGTATGTTGATGCAGCATTTTTTGGAGGAACATTTTCAGATTGAATACGTGGAGCAGGTGGCGTCCATTCGCACAGAGGAATATTATGTTAATATG
>JAUNIU010000015.1 GCA_030523265.1 Eubacteriales bacterium
CATGGATTTATTAAATGCGATGCAAATTTCCCAAGATGTAGAGGGACTGGACACATCAAGTAAAGAATTTCTTAAAAACAAAGAGGTACTGGCAATTATATTGAAACGAGTGGTCCCGGAATATCAGGAATACACAGAAACGGAGATCATGGGGTTTATCGAAACATCTTCGATCACTTCCGAAAAAGATGTTTCCAATGGGAGATCGAATACCAGAATTGAAGGAAAAAATACAGAATTTAAAGTTTTAAATGAAAAGACATCAAATTTTGATATTTTGTTCCAGGCAAAAAATCCAGTGTTATCCACATTAGACTTGCAAGTAAATCTGCATATTGATATTGAACCACAGAGAACATATCGAACAGGATATCCTATTGAAAAACGAGGAATTTATTATTTGGCAAGAGAGATGTCTGCACAATTTAATTTAGCGACAGACGATACCGATTATAATTTGCTGGAAAAATGTTATAGCATTTGGATCTGTAGAGATGACATCCCAAAGGAACAACAAGAGAGTATTTCCGTGTTTCATATTCAACATAAAGCTGTATTAGGAAATTGTATCGTCCGGCATCAGGACTATGATCTGTTATCACTGATTATTATTCGGCTGTCACCGGACCATCCGGCTAGCGACAAACTTATTCGATTCCTTAATACGGTATTCACTCCACATGGAGATGACTTTATGAAAATCATGTCGGAATATATTGATTTTTCCAAAAACAAGCAGTTACAACAGGAGGTGGCTGATATGAGTGGATTAGGCGTAAGTATTTTAACAGAAGGCATCGAAAAGGGGATAGAAAAAGGAGAACAAAATATCATTGAACTTTACAACTGGCTGATGGAGCACGGGAAAAGAGAGGACGCCATCGCCATTATGAAACCGGAAAATGTGGAATTTAGAAACAGATTATTGAAAGAATACAAGCAGGCATCTGCCACCAATCCTCAAAGCAGCTAATACCTATATCCCTATCATACAGAAGCAGAAAAACCAAGGGACATATACCGCTATGGTACATGTCCCTCTTCACCCAATAAAACCATTCTCTTTTTTCTTATTTTGTTCCTTCAAAAAATGCTGGGAATCTTCGTTTGACAAAGTCTGCCAGATATTCTGCCGTTCCCTCCACGCCTAGATTAGAACTGTCAATCATGATATCCTTCATGGTAATGTCGAGAATGGAACACCCGGTATAATGTTTGTTATAGGCCTCTCTGGTTTTATCAACCTCATCCAGTGTTCTCTTTGCCTCATCCGATGTCAACTCCAGGGTATCAATACAGTTCCGAAGTCTTTCATAATAAGGTGCATAAATATAAATACTGACGTGATTTTTGTAATTGCGCAAGATATAGTCCGAACAACGGCCCACGATGATACAGGACTCCTTCTCTGCCAAATCAAGGATAATCTTTTTCTGCGTCTCAAATAACTTATCCTGCATCTTGGTGGTTGGACTGGCAAATGGATATTTCATCTTGCGATAAACGTCCTGTGCTGATTCCTCCACCTGCTTCACATCCTCCGCATCCATCTCCATCTGTGTAGCAGACTTCCCGATAATGTATCTGTCATAATACTCGATATTCAATAACTCTGATAACTTTTTAGCAACTGGTCTGCCCAGACTGCCAAACTGTCTTGATATTGTAATTACATAATTATCGTTCATACGATCCTCCATTCCGAAACCATTCTACAATACGATTTCATTATTTTTTAATCTTGCAAAGACTCTGTCAATACGCTGTAATGCCTCGTCCACATCCGCCTCTGTGAACTGGCTGTTAAAGCCACAGTGGGACGGATATGGTACTCCACCAGCCAAATATGGGAAAAACATATGCTCTTCCATAGCGCCCTTCACAAACTTCTGCCCCAGATCCACATCGTAGTGCTTCATACTTTCCCGCAGATCATAATCGATCTCCGGGTCATCATAGCCAAAATAGATGCCAAACTGCGCCCCTTTCCCGCGGACATGTCCAGGTATCCCATGCTTCTTGAGCAACGCTTCAATGCCGTCATAAAGCTTTCTTTCAATGACCTCTATATGATCATAAAATTCCGGCTCCATCACCATATTTAAGCATTCCAACCCTACATTCATCGCCGTATATGCCCCGGTATATGTACCACTCATCACCACGTCTCCCACAGGTGCCAGCGCATTCATCACCTCTGCTTTTCCTCCCAGCAAAGCCACTTGGAAACCACCGCCGATGGCCTTTGCAAAGGTGGACAGATCCGGACGAACCCCATAATATTCCTGCGCAGATCCCGGACGGAACCGAAATCCTGTGATGACCTCATCAAAGATCAGCAATACATCCTCCTGCGTACAAAGTTCTCTTGCCGCTTTCAGATAATCCCGCTTCGCCTCATAACATCCACAGTTAAAACAAATTGGCTCCATGATCACGGCCGCCACATCGCCTCTGTATTTTTCCAGTACATGCCGTAACGCCTCAATATCATTAAACCGAATCACCCGCACATTCTGATCTGCATTTGCCGGAAATCCTTTACTATCCGGTGCTGCCTGCACAACCTCTCCATACTCATCCATCGGTGGAAAGTTGCCATGACCATACCAGACCATCTCATGCATTCCGTGAAAATGCCCATCCATTTTAATAATCAGATTGCGTCCGGTATATCCCCTCGCCACCCGGATGGCACCTAATGTAGCCTCGGTACCGGAATTACAAAATCGCATCTTCTCTACGCCAGGAACGATCTCATGAAATTTCTCAGCAAATTCCACCATTACTTCAGAATCATAACCGGTAAAAAATCCCTTTTCCAAGGAACGCTCCACTGCTGCCCTTATCCGGGGATGCGCATTTCCATATAACGTCGCACCAAACGCTGTACAAAAATCCATATACTCCTCTCCGTCCACCGTATACAGTCTGCATCCCTTTACATGATCCAGATAGAGAGGCATCTTCATCATCATATTCGTACGCCCCCCAGAGGAACCTCCCCCCACCGTCCATTCCTTTGCCCGCTGAAACAGTTCTTCTCTCTTTGTCACACCCATCACCTGCTTTCCTCCTGTAATGCAAATAAGCAAGAACAATAATGTCCTTCCGTCCCATGGTTCGTATGATTTGCATTCTGATTACATGCATCCTGACATCGATAGCAACGACTCGCAAAGATACATCCGTCCGGCAAATGAAGAGGACTTGCTGTCTCTCCATCCAACACCGCCTGCACTGGTGGAAGTTCCGGATCCGGCACCGGAATGGCAGACAGCAGACCTTTGGTATAAGGATGCATTGGCTTGTGGTACAGATCTGCTATCTCAGATTCTTCCACAAAATGCCCCACATACATGACACCTGCCCTGTCACTGATATGTTCCACTACACTCAGGTCATGTGCGATAAAAATGATCGTCAATCCCATCTCATCTCTCAGATCCATCAACAGATTGACTACTTGTGCCTGTACTGACACATCCAGTGCCGATACGGGTTCATCTGCAATGATGATCTCCGGCTCAACTAAAAGTGCACGCGCCACTGCCAGACGTTGGAGCTGGCCGCCACTGAACTGATGCGGATATTTTTCCAACGCATCCGATCCAAGATTAACTTTCTTTAAGATCTCCAGGATTCTTTTATCCTCCTTGCCCTGATAAAGTCCAAAATGCTTCAACACCTCTTTCAAAGCCTTTCCGATTCTCTTTCTCGGATTAAAGGAGGCATACGGATTCTGAAATACGATCTGTATAGATTTTCGTATTTCTTTCATTTCCTTCGGTTTCATTTTTGTGATATCTTTGCCATGGTATTTCACTTCCCCAGAGGTAGGTTCGATCAACCGCAATACGCATCGCCCCAAAGTGGACTTTCCGCAACCACTCTCTCCTACGATTCCATAGATCTCTCCCTTGTTCACCCGAAAGGATACATCGTTTACTGCTATGAGATCGTGCTTTTTTCCTTTTGAATCTGTGATGCGAAACTTCTTTGTCAGATGATTCACTTCCAAAATGGTCTCTTTTGTCTCAGCCATTGTTTCACACCTCCTCTTTCAAAACGTTTACTCTATGACAGGAAACCCGGTGGCCATCCCCCATTACGACTTCCTGTGGTTTCATAGTAAAGCATTTCTCCATCGCATACTTACAGCGGGCTGCAAACGGACACTGATTTGCCAAAGATTTCACCAGCTTTGGCGGCTGTCCCTCAATGACTTCCAGACGCGATTTGTTCATACCAGGCTGCGGCATTGCCTTTAACAACCCCTGCGTATACGGATGCAGCGGTTTCTGAAATAGTGTCTTCACATCTGCGTACTCTACGATAGTACCTGCATACATAACCGCCACCTCATCGCATATATTCGCCACTACGCCCAGATCATGGGTAATCATGAGAAGTGCCATATTATTTTTATCTTTAATGTTTCTCAATAGCTTCAAGATCTGCGCCTGAATGGTTACATCCAGTGCTGTCGTCGGTTCATCTGCCAACAGTATCGTCGGCTCGCATGCCAGGGCAATGGCAATCATGATACGCTGCTGCATACCACCGGAAAATTCATGGGGATATTGCTTGAACCGCATCTCCGGAGAAGTAATTCCCACATCTGCCATGATCTGGATTGCCCTCTTTTTCGCCTCCGCTTTACTGAGTTTTTGATGACGGATAATCACCTCCGTAATCTGATCTCCAATCTTGATAAGAGGGTTCAGGGAAGTCATAGAATCCTGAAAAATCATGGAAATATGATTTCCCCTTAACTTAGAAAGTTCTTTCTCACTCATATTCAAAATATTCTGATCATCATAGGTAATTTCTCCGTCATAGCTTGTAATCTTTTTGTCATGTAATTGCAAAATTGTTTTGACGGTTACGCTCTTTCCACAGCCACTCTCTCCAACCAGACCGAATACCTTTCCACGCTTTAGCGCGAAATTCACATCCCGCACAGCATGAATGGCCTTTCCACCCTCATTTTGAAACGTGACGGACAAATGATTAATATCTAATATGTTTTCACCCATGCTTACACCCTCTTTCTTCTCGGATCGAGATAATCATCCAGACCATCACCCAGAAAATTGAAACAGGCAACGGTAATCATGATGGCTGCACCTGCTGACAACGGTAACCACGGAGCAAAGGTCAGAACCTGCTTTCCCTCGGATAACATATATCCCCAGTCAGACATCGGCGGCTGTACCCCGAGGCCCAGATAACTCAGTGCTGCCAGATCCAGCATGGCATATCCCAGACATAACGTCGCCTGTACGATTACTGCAGACACACAGTTGGGAAGTATATGGATAAATACCGTTCGCAAGGTGGAATATCCCATCGCATGACAGGCCTCCACATAGTTCTGTTCTCTCTGCACGATCACCTGTGCCCTGACCATACGGGCAATCATTGGGATATAGAATAACCCCAGCACCGCGATGGCATTTTGTAAGCCTCTGCCTAGAAAAGCCACTGTCAACAGCGCGATCAGCATAGAAGGAAATGCCAGGATAACATCACAGATACGCATCAGGATATTGTCAAATTTCCCTCCGCTATAACCAGCAAAAAGTCCCAGCGGAATCCCTATGACCAACGCAATCGCCACAACCGCCAGCGGTGCCAGCAAAGCAGTGCGCCCTCCGTAGAGAATACGGCTAAAAACATCTCTGCCCTGCATATCTGTTCCAAGCCAATGCATGCTGTCAGGTGCCTTTGTCGTGTTCAAAATATCGGTAGCCGTCGGATCATATGGTGCCAGGACTAGTGCCAAAACCGTCAACACAATGATGATGCATAAAATAATCGCCGAGACGACTGCCAAAGGGTATTTCTTGATTGTCCTAAAAAATGTTTTCATAAAAATCAGTCCTTTGCTTTATTTTAATTGGATTCTTGTATCGATCAGTCCACAAATGATATCTACCAAAAGATTAATCAGCAAAATGGCAATCACAATCACCAATGCTAACCCCTGCACAACAGAGTAATCCGTGGTATTGACACCGTTGATCAAAAGAGATCCGATTCCATTGATACTAAACGTAGTCTCTATAATAGAAGTCCCACCCAACAGAGAAGCCACCTGCACACCACTGATGGTGATAAATGGAATCCAGGAATTTTTCAGCGCGTGTTTCAGTATGATACTCCGTCTGGACACTCCCTTTGCAATGGCTGTCTGCACATAATTACTCTCCATCGCCTGAATCATGGAACTTCTAAGCGTTCTGGCATTCATAGCCACCATGTTGACTCCCAGCGCCAACGACGGGAGTAACATATACCGGAAATTCTCCAAAATATTTTCCCCGGTTCCATATGTCGGAAGCAGATGGAGATTTACCGCAAATATCAACATCAACACCATACCGGTAAAGAACACAGGACTGGAAATACTCAGGGATGTAACAACGGATAATAGCTTATCCACAATGGTATTCTTCTTCACCGCAGACATTACTCCGATGGGTATGGAAAATAATACTCCCCAAAAGACACTCATTGTCAGCAGTTGTATCGTGATCGGTATACGCTCTCCAATCAGCTTCACCACCGAACTGTTCATCTTGTAACTGGTTCCCAGATCTCCCTTCAGAACTCCACTGATCCAAATCGTATACTGTTCCGGAATGGATTTATCCAAATGATATTTTGCCCGGATATTCGACAGGATTTCTTCTGATGTATTCGCACCGCCGACCATGTTGACCGCCGGATCACCTGGTGCCAGCCGCACCATGAAAAAGATCAAAAAGGAAACCACAATCAAAATAGGTATCAAGGCAAGTATTCTTTTTATCGCATATCTAAGCATACTAAAAACCTCCCCATTCAGATATGGCAAAGGGCCATCGGTTCCCCAACGCCCCTTGCTCTAAAACATCTGCACTCTGTCTATTCTGTGTAATACAAGTATCTGACAAATGGCTCAAACCAATATGTCGGTGTAGGTGTATAACCTGCGATCTCCTTGCGAACCAGTGAGATACGCTTTGGATAAGACATATTAAGCATTGGACAATCTGCATTGATCTGTAAACAAATCTCCGTAATCAGCTTACCCTTCGCAGCGTTATCTGTCGTAGCCTTTGCCTCCAGCATCAGCTTATCAACCGTATCATTCTTGTACTGAGAATAGTTACAAGAACCTGGTTTACAGTTCTCACTGTAGAACATCGGAAGCAGATCGGAAAGTGACTCTGGAAAATCTGCATCCCACTGAAGGATCACCGCATCATAATCTCTTTCTTTTGCATACAGAACAGCGGACCGCTCAGAAGGTGTTACTTTCTTGACTTTGATGTTGATACCAATTTCCTTAGCGGACTCCTGAAGCATCAGTGCTGCTGTCTCATCCGTTGGGAACGCTGTAGATACCAGAATTTCCATATCAAATCCATCCGGATACTTCGATGCCGCCATCAACTCTTTTGCCTTGTCCAGATTATATTCATAGTTGTCTGCTGTCTTATCATATTCTGCCCATGCCTCATCGTTATAGCTGCGAAGTGCTGGCGGCAGGAAGCAGGAATCTCCTGCGGTGGCAGAATCTCCATAAACTCCCTCTACATATTTCTGACTGTCAAATACATAATTCAGGGCTTTCCGGCAATTTGCGTCATCAAGACCCTTTCTGGTGGTATTAAAGAACAGACACTGTGTTGTACCTGCATCATTATACTGAAGATCTACATTCTGGCTTGTGATGGATTTCATCATATCAAGCTGGGAAGCCTGATTCCAGTAACTTGCCTGAATCTCGTTGTTACCAATCGCTGAAATTCTCGTGGTGCTATCTGTGATCTCCACAAATTCTACGTTGTCAAATTTTGGCTGATTCTCTTTATCCCAATAATCCTTATTGGCGTGTGCGGTAACCTTCTCGCCTTCCTTCCACTCATCGAATACATAGGCACCGGTACCCATCACACCACCGGTACTGGTACCAAAGGAAGAAGGATCGTCCAGGCTTTCATAATACTTCTTGCTGAATACTCCACCACCGGAAGTTGCCACACCATAAAGCCATGTGCTGTCTGCCTGTTTCAGCTGTACCTCTACCGTATAATCATCAGTTGCCTTGACAGATTCCACACTTTCATGCATCCATGCAATATAAGAAGCCACATCCTCTGCTACAGCATGCTCATAGGAGAATACCACATCTTCTGCGGTCATCTCTGTACCATCCCAGAACTTTACTCCCTTTCGGAAATGGAACGTATATGTCTTGCCATCTTCACTGACATCCCAGCTCTCTGCCAGCAATGGCACCAAAGTGCTAGGATCCTCAGGATCTGTTGTCAGCCAGGACTCACAGAATGTACTGACCGGGATAGAAGTGGTCAAGCTGTAGGAGAATGCCGGATCGAGGGACAGAATTTCCTGCTCCAGACCATAGACAAAGGTTCCTCCCTGCTTTGCTTTCCCACCGGAACCAGATGATGTAGTACCATTTCCTGTACTGTCACCACAAGCGGTTAAGGTAACTGACATTGCCAAAAGCAATGCAGCTAATACTCTTTTTAATTTACTCTTCTTTTTCATGAAACTACCTCCTTTTGTTATATAGAAAAGGCGCAACAATCTTATATTGCTGCGCCTTTGCATCGTGATTTTTATATTTTATTATGTCATTCCTCTGTAAACCATCTATGCCAACAGTTTTGCCAGCGCGCGATCTGCCGCTGCCAGAGTTATCTCCGCATCCTCCATGGTATGAGACCCACTAACATAAGTTCTCATATTCGGCATGGTGAGGATACCTTCCTCCTGTATGGCCTTGCGGAACTTCGCAGTGAACTCCCGATCCAGTCCTTCCAAATCTTCCATTGTATACGCCGGCTGGATACCACCCTTCGCTCCAAACAGAACAAAGAATATTCCCGGACCATGTGTGATCCGCAAATCCAGCTTATACTTGTCTCCTAACTCCACATACCCCTCCATCAACCGCTTCTGAACCTTTTCCACCCGCTTGTATACTTCACCGTCATTTTCCTCCAGAAGTTCTATATTCTTCAGGCAGGCATGCACACCAAACGCATATCCATTAAAGGTTCCTGCGGTGAGAATCTTCTTTTCCTTTAGGGTAGACATGATTTTTTTCTTTCCTGCCACACAGGAAAATGGAAATCCACCGGAAATTGCCTTTGCCATCGTACAGATATCCGGCGTAATGCCCAGATATTCCTGGATACCACCTAGTCCAAACCGCCATCCGGTGATGACCTCATCAATACTCATGACAATGTTGTAGGTATCGCACAACTCACGAATCTTTTCGATAAATCCCGGTTTCGCCGACAGGCAGAGGGTATTACAGATCATTGCCTCAAAATGTATCATGGCAATGTCCTCATGATGTTCCTTTACTACATGCTCCAACGCTTCAAAGTCATTCCATGGCAGAACATAACATTCCTCCTGCTGCCACTTTGACATTCCCTCACAGTAATGTGCATCTGTCACAGGCATCTCACCCGCTGTTGGATTATCGGTAGTCATCACATCTTCTTTTACCACGCTGTTGACCACATTATCCAGCCAGCCATGATAATGCATCCCAAACCGAATGACATGCTGTTTCCCGGTATATGCCCTGGCGATACGAATCGCCATCTGTACCGCTTCGGAACCAGACAGGCAAAACTTCACCTGCTCTGCACAAGGCACATGCTCTACAATCTTTTTGGCTAACTGAATATCTTCGTCCGTATATAACAAACTGGAGCCATATACGGTTGCATGTTTATCCAGAAATTCCTTCATTGACTCAATCAATGCCTGATTGCCATGTCCCAAAAAGGTAGGACCCATCGCACCATTATATTCGATATATTCATTGCCATCTACATCAAACACATGAGCCTTCTCTACATGATCCACAAACAAACGATGCTCCGTTGCTTCTAACGACATATTCAAATTGGAATGACCTGCCGGAAACAACGCATTAAATTCTTGGGTCAATTTCTCACTATTCGTATAATCCTTCATTTGTGCACCTCCTTTGTATACTGGTAGGATACCGTTTTTCTTTTCTTCCTGCTAGTAAAAAAGGGCTATTCTTAATAAACTTCCTGACCACCTTTGATTTCCTGAAGCACATTACCGCCGTCAATAATCAGTTCCTGCCCCGTAATATAGGAAGCCTCCGGCATGGCAAGAAAAGTGATCCCTGCCGCGATCTCTTCCGGGAAACCAGCTCTGCCCACCGGTGTATTCTCCGAAGCTTCTAACCCTGCACCGGATAATACTCCCGTATCTACCCATCCCGGCAAAACACAGTTACTGGTGATGCCATTCTTGCCATTTTCCACGGCAATTGCCTTGCTCATTCCTATGACTGCCGCTTTCGCAGCAGAATATGCCGAAAGTCCTTTCTGCGTAACCACCGGCCCTGTGACGGAAGATACGTGGACAATGCGCCCATAGTTCCTTTCTATCATATATGGAAGCACCCTTCTGGTAATGTTATAGGTTATGGTCAGATTTTTCTGAATGCCGGACTCCCAGGCATCGTCCGACAATTCATAAAACATTGGATGTGTTTTATTGCCGTGATTTTGCATTTGTTCCGCAGTCGATCCAATCCCTGCATTATTCACAAGGACATCAATTTTTCCATATTTTTTGATCACCTTGGACACCAACTGCTCTACCTCATCCCGCTTCAGCAGATTGCAGATATATCCTTCTGCCCGTATCCCTGCTCTCTCCAGCTGCCGCACCCGTTCGTATATCCTTCCGGTTGTTGCCACCAGCAGCACTGTGGCCCCCTGCTCACCCAACTGTTTTGCGGCTGCGAAACCAATTCCGGCGGGACTGCCGCAGCCTGTTATCAAACATATATGATCCTCTAATCGAAACATTACACCGCCTCCTTTACCATCTCTTCTGTATGTTCTTCGTGATCCCCGCCTCCATGACCCACAGCAAGATACAGCAAATCAGTAATACAACATAGGAATATAGATATTTCCCTGTTGCGGTCAGGAGGAGGCTCATGATCGTAGGGCCCAAAAATGCACTAAGCAAACCGTCCGAACACAGGAATCCAAAATTGGTGGAAAAACATTTATCACCAAAGCAATCCTTCGCATAGGAAGAATTGCATGGTACCGATCCACCATATCCCATACCCATCAATACTGCCGCTGTCAAAAACAGCCAGTCCCATTTGTTGTACAGAGAAATACAAAAACACAAGATACTTAATAACATACAACTATCAATGAAGCGCATGGTAAACTTGCGCCCCTTAGTATCATAGAAAACACCAAACACAATCCGGCTAATGCCATTGCTGACCGACAATACCCCCGTGGCAATCACGGCAAAGGATGTGGTTTCCCGAACAGATGCTGCTGTCTGGGCAATATGACCGATCACTCCCAGTCCCAGCAGTGCGATATTGACACCCCATAGATAATAACTCCACATGGCTCTGGTTTTCACCGCCTGTACAAAGGTCAGGTTACCATAGATTCCCGCCATCTCCGCCTGCGATGCCTGCGTCTGCTCCTTTTCCTGGTGTCCAAAAAACAGGATACATAAAAGCATCAGACAGAAATAAAAGACGGAAAATATATAAAAGGTATTGCGCCAGCCCACACGGTCGTGAAGATGACTGACCACCGTTCCCAGAAGCAGACCACCCATGCCATATCCCATCATCATGATACCGGATGCTGTTCCCGCCCGGATCCCAAATTCCCGGACCACGACACTAATCACACAATTATATGCGATCCCCGTTGCAAAACCACACATCGCCCCATAGAAAATCCAGATCACATAGGGCGTGACTGCATGTCCGGCACCAATCATTCCCACCAGATACATCATTCCACAGAGCAGATATAGCAAACGATTCCCCACATGTTTCATCATCCACCCAGCCAGCAAAGATGCCGAGCAAAATCCTATCATCTGCACAGTAAACACCATGGATAGCGAAGTGGCAGACCAGGTAGGATATTCCTCCTGAATCGCCCCCACAAACAGAGACCAGGCGTATGCGATTCCCAGACACATCAGGATCACGGTGGCAATGACCAGATCTCCATACTGTCTCTTATTCATCCATATCACCACCTTATAACAGAACCATCGATTTCACCAGTTCTGCCGGCTTGTCTCTCATGATGATAAGGGCATCCTCCAGCTCTTCCCATCCATGATAGGTATGTGTGATCAAATCTTCCGGGTGAATACGGCCGCATTGCACCATCCGAAGCAGACGTTCGATACGGACTCTTCCGCCACGGCACAGTTCTCCGCGAATGGTTTTTCCTGCCATTCCTCTGCCCCACTCAGCCTTCGGCACCATCAGATCGTCTTCCCCGGTATAATAATTCAGATTAGAAATAATTCCGGTTCCATAGCAGGTCATTTTGACCGCCTGCGTGAAAGTATTCTGATTCCCACCCACGATAATGGAAGAATCTACGCCGCGTCCTCCCGTTGCATCTAATACCTGGCTGACGATATCGCCTTCCTTATAGTTAATGATACGAGTGGCACCATATTTCTTTGCCAGTTCCACACAGACAGGACGTGTCCCTACCGCCAAAATATCGGCGGCTCCCCGAAGCTTTGCACCTGCCACTGCCATCAGACCGATTGGTCCGATTCCCAGCACACAGACGGTATCACCAAATTTGACCTCTGCTGCCTCCACGCCGGTAAATCCGGTGGTCACCACATCAACGCACATCAATGCTGCCTCCAGAGAGACATCCTCCGGCAGATGAACCAACGAGGTATCCGCATCCGGTAACGAAAAATATTCTGCAAAAATTCCCGGGATGGAGATTGATAATTTCATGCCGGTGAACGATCCGGCAGGATGTGTGAAATTGCCCTCCTGGATTCCCAGATCTCTCCAGTCAGGTGTGATCGCCGGTACCAAAACCCGGTCTCCCGGCTTAAAATCCTTGACCAGTCTTCCGGTCTCCACCACTTCTGCCAGACATTCATGTCCCATGATCCAGTTTGGCGGCTTAGGAGATCCGTTTTCAAATATCGTGTGGACATCGGAGGAACAGGGCGCGATCGCGATAGGTTTTAACACCGCACCATAATCCCCCGGCAACTCCGGTTTCTCCACATCAATCCATTCCATTCTTCCTGGTTCTACTAAAGCATATGCTTTCATCATTTCCTCCGTTTCTATGAGCAGTCTGCTCATCCTGTACAAACGGGGACTCATCCGATGCGCATTTTTCGCATCATCGGACTATGCAAAGATTTGTTTCAATTCACAGGGCAGATTCCCTGTCAGCAACTGATATTCCTTATTCATATGTGGCAGATCATAGTAGCCATACTCCACAGAAATATCCGTCAGAGAAGCATCCGGCGTCCTCAGTAACGCCTTATAAGATTCCTGAAAACGTACAATCCTCATATATTTCTTTGGCGAATATCCAACATTTTCGAGGAAAAGTTTTCGATAATAACGAAGAGAATATCCAGCTTCACTGGCGATCTCCTCCACACGAAACTCCTCAAGATGTCTGGCTATCTGGTTGACACTCTGACGAATCACAGCACTGCTGCCAGACTGTTCAAACATCAGGCTGAAAATCAGATTTTGTACCAGTTCCATCCTCTCCTCAAATGTCTCTGCAAAAAGCAGATCCTTCTTCACACGAATGAATTGCTGCAAGCCGGACAGAAATACTCTGCCCGAAGTAGATACATCTTCTGCATTGCACGGCAATATACTCTTAATCACGCCAGGAACCAACCCCATGCCAATGATCCGGGTCACATTCTGGTAGCAGACATCATAAAGTTTGCCATCACCACCGCCGACCCACATATCGACATCGTTATCCCGAAATATAATGATCATGTCCAACACACCATCAGGAAGTGCTTTTAATCTCAGATCCGACGAAACGCCTTCGTTAGAAAACTCATAGATTTCGTAGACAATTCCATACAGCAGATTGTCTTCATCAATCGTATAACTGCGATAATTACTCTGCCTGCAATAATCCGGCTGATATGGATTGTAATAGATTTTCTTTTCCATAAAGATCACTCCTTATCTGATGTGAAAAACACAAAAAAGGTGCCTATCTTTTCATCGATAGACACCCTTGCCTCATGTATTATATATTGATTTTAAATATATCACCTATCTTTATCCCCGTCAAGTTTCCATTTACAGATAAACCTTCTTTAAGCATTTTTCAAACGCTTTCAGAGTGATACTTACATCCTCAGAAGTGTGGCCGCCACCCACATACCAGCGTCCGCCACCCATGAGGATAATGCCTTCTTCTTCCATCGCGTCCTTAAATTCCAAGAACTTATCGGTGTCAAAACCAACAATATCTTCGTCTGTATACGCCTTTTGTCTGCCCCCTTTGGCACCAATCAGCGTAAAGAATGCACCTGGCATTTCCGTGATACGGATATCAACTCCATATTTCTCACAGATTCCTAAAATACCAGTTACAAGTTCTTCCTTGACCGCATCAATCTTACGATAAATTTCGCCATCATTTTTTTCCAAGAGATCAATTGTGACATTGGCAGCGGCAATACCCAGCGCATATCCGTTGAATGTACCCGGACCCAGGACCGATTTCTCACGAAATACATCCATGATTTCCTTTTTCCCTGCTACTGCAGATAGCGGCATTCCTCCGGCGATTGCCTTTGCCATCGTACAAATATCCGGCGTAACACCCAGGATCCCCTGCATACCAGACAGTCCCACGCGCCAGCCTGTAATTACCTCATCCATACTCATTACAGCATTATATTTAGTACATAACTCACGTATTTTTTCCACGAAGCCCTCTTTTGCCGACAGACAAAGATGATTGCATACACAACCCTCAAAATGTACCATCGCGATATCATCGTGATATTTTTCAAAACACGCTTCCAAAGCATCCATATCATTCCATGGCAGAACGTAACAATCAAACTTGGAGTTCGGAGATTTTCCGATACTATAACACATATCATCCTCCGGCACTGGTCCAGGATAAGGAGTGTCCTCTTTTTCCTGTGCGATACTTCCCAGCACATTATCCAGCCAGCCATGATAATTGCCGCTGAACCGAACTATGATGGATTTGCCGGTATATGCTCTGGCAATTCTCATAGCCATCTGTACCGCCTCAGAACCTGTCATACAGAGTTTTACTTCCTCCGCACAGGGAATATGCCTGACGATTTTTTCAGCCAGCTCCACATCCGCTGCCGTAAAAAATTTATTGGATGCCGCTAACGTAGGCATGGCCATGATGTGATCTGTCAGTGCCTTGACGTACTCTGGATGGCGATATCCCAGGATCGCCGGGCCAAGCGCACCATTGTATTCAATATAATCATTTCCATCCACATCCGTAAGATGCGCTCCCTGCGCCGATGTTATGAAAATTCGTCGGTCCCCTTTTTTTACCTTGAAATTGGTATGTCCGGCAGGATAATAGGCTGCAAATTGTTTTTCCAGTTCCGTATTTTTTGCATGATCCATAGATACGACCTCGCTTTCTATTTGATTTTTCTACAGTTTACTCTCGAAAAAAAAATCAAACTAGTAAAATACGGTCCTTTTCCACAAGTATCGTTGCCTTACAAAGCACAAACCATTCATGCAAAAATAGATCTTCCATCAAATATCTACATATTCTATTCTTTCCTTAATCATACAGTGAAATATGATATCTACAGGAACGATAAATCTTGTATATAATCACACCGATCATGCCAATTACCGTTCCTCCCACTAATCCAACCCCAAATATCCCACCAATAATCATTAATATCCATAATCCAATATTCATTTCGATACCTCTTTCTATCAATGAATGGGACTTCACTATGAAGTTCGGGTGTAAATATATTTTATGTTTATCGTTAACTTGCCGGAATATTACATCCGGCTTTGCTACTCATAATAAAGCCCCATTACATACTATTGCGCTAAATATCTATTTCTGACCAGAGTATCCCGCACTCTGATCTAAGTTCCTGCTTTATTATTTTATTCTTTCGCTTTGTCTGCATCCTTTACCGTGTTTTCTTCCAGCGAATCATCACCCATGTTCTCGAAACGCCAACTAAACACTGCTATCCCTAAGATAATCACAGCCACTGCAATTAATAATACTTTTGTCACCATTATTCTATTTCTCCTTTACTAAATATCAATCTATTGTCCAAAAAAACGTACACAAATAAGACCTGTCCCCTTTGCCAGATCAAATGATGAAAATTGATATTCAGCCTTTTCTACCATCCTGATGATGAATGTACTCGATAATGATCCAGGCACTATGTACAAATACATAGCTCCCTCCCATCCGGGCACTTTGATAATAATAACGGGATTCACCGGATAAGAATGTTCCGGCTAATACAGATAATGCGCGTTTAGAATGACTGCGCATACGTAATGACTTGACGCTTAATCTGCTGTTTTGCGCGATATGTTCGATCATGCCCCGTGCATTTAACGATCCCAACTGTTCCGCGTCGCAGACATCCGGCTGTAACTGTGTGCTATCCAAAGACTGTACGATGGTATTATGTGTATCATCCATCACATCACAAAATAGAGAATATGTATCCGTTGAGTATGTACATATCCCCGAAAATGCAATCACGATTGCCAGCAGTATTTGCAGGTAATTCCATTTTCTCACAAATCGCATCATAGCAGCCTCCATAAAGCAGCGGTTCTTCCGATATCACGATAACCAGACCGCCTTATGGATAGCATAACACGCAGCGGGAAGAATTTCAAGTAATCCCCTCTCTTTTTGCCAGCACTCTTGTTCCGCTTTTAACCAGCCACCAGATCCTGCCCCTGCTGATAATATTTTGCCTGACAGCGGAACATCTCAGCATACTGCCCATCCAGATTCATAAGCTCCTGATGCGTTCCCTGTTCAATGATCTCACCATGCTCAAACATATAGATACGATCCGCATCTTTGGTGGTGGACAGACGATGAGATATGAAGATCACCGTCGCACCACCGGCATGGTGCAGGATATTTTGATTCAATTCATACTCTGCCTTGGGATCCAGGGCACTGGACGGCTCGTCCAGTATCGCGATATGCATCCGTTCTTTCTTGGCAAAGAGCCTGGCGATCGCCACTTTTTGCGCTTCTCCGCCGGATAACTGTATCCCGTCATCCACGAACTCTCTGGTAAGTGCCGTTTGTAGTCCCTCCGGCAGCGTTTGTAGTCTGTGCCAAAAACCGGACTGACATAATGCCTCGATCACTTTCTTTTGCTCTTCTTCCCGATCCTCATGCATCATGACATTTTCCTGCACCGATGCGGCATAAATCTGATAATCCTGAAATACAGATCCAAACAGATCCCGATATTCGTCCGTACTATACTCCCGCACATCATGACCACCGTAGCTGATACTGCCATCTGTCACATCATAGAGACGCATCAGCAGCTTGACAAAAGTGGACTTGCCGGCACCGTTTTCTCCCACAAACGCCACCTTTTCTCCCGGATGTATCTCCATATTAATATGCTTCAAGGTATCTTTCCCCGCCCCATCATAGCGAAAAGACATATCCTCGACCCGCAGTACGCCCTGCTCTGACGGAACCTGCTGCGTTCCCTGCTGTTTCTCGATCTTGCTTTCATAGTTCATGAATTTGCGGAACCTCTCACAAAACAGTCCGGCTCTCTGAATCCGTTCGATACAGTAATTGATGGCGTCCAGACGGTTTCGCACCGTCCCCTGAGCGTTATTTAACGCTGCCACTTCACCCAACCCGATTTTTTTCACTACCAGTGCCATATAACCTAAATAAAGCGGTACGCAGAAGTAGGACAACAGCGTAAACACGGTAATCCAGTTCACCAGAGACCATAGCGATATCCTCAGACCAAAGT
The DNA here is from genome assembly GCA_030523265.1 of Eubacteriales bacterium. GTDB lineage: Bacteria > Bacillota > Clostridia > Lachnospirales > Lachnospiraceae > Butyribacter. The sequence continues at coordinate 17,923 of JAUNIU010000015.1, forward strand.
AACGCGCCACACCGATGGTCTCATCAATCGCCTGATGAAACTGTTTCTCCAGGGGCACTTCAATATGGGACAATTTAATCTCTTTGGCGTATTCCGGTTGATAAAATACCCGCTTCGAGTAGTTCGCCCGGCGCATTATAGTCTTTTTCTCCACATCGTAATCATACTCCAGCTTCATGATCCGAAACCGGGAAATCACATTCACAACAAACCCCAGTACCGGAAACAATGCGATCACCGGATCAATGGATGTGATCAGACCGGACAATACCAGGACGGTCACCACATTCCTGCCCATCCGCCCCAGGTCATAGATGGCAGTCACCACCATGTCTTCTAACTGTGACGCAGTCACCACGAAATCATCATAATAGGTATCGCAGTCATAATACATCAGATCCATAGTCACAACCTTGTGAATCATTTCCTCCTGCAGCATACCGGTCAGACGTATCATCCGCGGTCTGGTAAAGCTCTCCGTACAGCGGTCAAATGTCATGAGTACAGCCATGCCGATGGTAGCCCCTGCCACCAGTACCGCTGTCTGCTTAAAACTATACGCCGGATCCGATAAAAAGTTAATAAATGCACGCATGAATATCGTATCCATGCTGGCATATCCCACACCACCGACCACATATGCTACGAAGATCATAATGATCAGAGCTGCGTCCTTCTGAAACGCATAACGCAAGATATAGGCATAGTTACTCAGGATACGACGTAATGGTAACTTCTCCGTTTCTTTATGCATACAGACCACCTCCTTGCGCCTCTTGATAATTCCGGGCCTGCAGCCGGAACATCTCCGCGTAACGCCCGCCCTTTTTCATCAATTCCTCATGTGTACCATCCTCTATGATCTGCCCATGTTCCAAAAACAGGACACGGTCAGCCATTCTGGCAGAAGACATTCGATGGGATATAAAAAATACCGTCTTCCCCTCGGATGCCTCCATCATATTCTGATACATATTGTATTCGGCGATCGGATCCAGAGCGCTGGAGGGTTCATCCAGGATCACAATCTCCGGATCTTTGGCAAACACTCTGGCAATGGCTATCTTCTGCGCCTGTCCGCCAGAACATACAAATCCATTTTCATCAAATTCCTTGGTTAGATAGGTGTCGATCCCATATGGCAGCTTTGGCAAGACATCCTCAAACTGCGCCTTTCGCAGCGCATCCAGTACCTGCTGCCGATCCTCCTCCGTCTCTGGAGAACGCATCAACACATTTTCTCCCAATGGCAAAGAAAAGATCTGGAAATCCTGAAATACCGTTCCAAACAGATCCCGATATGCCCCGGGCTCATATTCGCGTATATCATGACCACCTACCACGATCTTACCAGAGGAGACCGGATATAATCCCATCAATAATTTTACAAGCGTGGTCTTTCCAGCTCCGTTTTCTCCCACTAATGCAATATGCTCTCCCAGTTTCACATGGAGACTGAGATTTTGCAGAATCATCTGGTCACTTCCCAGATAATGATAGGATACCTTGTCAAAATAGATCTCTCCTAATTCTGCCTCTCCCTCGCTCCTGGCAGAATCTCCATCTACAGAACTCCCCTTCTTGTGCCCCTGGCTTCCCGGTATGATACCTTGCTCCATGGCTTTCTCTTCCTCGCATGCCATAAATTCCTCAATATTATTCATGTACATACATAACTTACCCGCTTGGGAAAAATATTCTATCGCCTCACTGACCGAATTAACCACATACCCCACTGCTGCGATCATGGCGATATAGGCTGCCACTGCACTGCTGCCCGTCACCTTTAACCGATATGTAATATAAAGATAAGAACCCAGAGTGACCAAGCCCGCAAATAACATCGTCTCTACCACGCGATAGATACCGATCCGGTTCCAGTGAGAACGATTCTGCTCATAACGTTCGGTATATCCATCTTTATGGACACCAAATAACACCTGCGATATTGGATATAATCGCAGCTCACCCGCATATTTCTTTTCATAGAAAACCCTTTTGGCATATTCCATCTTACGTTTACCCATGGTTTCATCCCGTCTGGCGGCAAACTGTTCCGCGCTTTCCCGGATCCCCAGATATAAACTTCCGATCACCGGCAGGATGGCAAATAGGATTAGTCCGATGTCCACCCTGGCTAACATCACCAATGCGACAATACTTCCGCAGACCGATCCTACACCCCAGGTCGTAAATAACATTCCCCAAATTCCCTGTTCCAACGCCTCGTCCAATGCTCTGGAAAAATTGTCGTAAAAACCGGGATTTTCATACTGACTTATTTCGATCTTTTTCGCTTTATGTATGATGTTGGAAAAAATATGCCGATATACCTTCATCTCCGCAATTTTCTGACGATAACTGTGGTATGCCGATGTAAAATGAATAATACAATGCAATATACAAAACAGACTCACCATCACAAATAATTTATGAAAATCGACTCCATTTTCGATACATTCATAAATGTATTTGATTAAATATATAAAATAAAACGCTCCAAAGATAGCCTCTGAAATATTTTTATAAAAGGAAAACCACACCATTATGGCATCTCCCTGATATATTTGCCGAATAGCATGATAAATACTAGAGATAATCCGATCCTTCTGTTTCTTTTCTTTCATTTAACTCCTCCTCGATCTGACATAGACAACTCCCCGTTTCCCCCGACGGATAATCAAATAGCTCATCCATCGTTATGCCAAAATATTTGGCAATGATTGGCAACAGGTCAATATCCGGGGTAGAACGGTCATTCTCCCATTTGCTGACTGCCTGATACGACACGGACAATACTTCTGCCAATTGTTCCTGCGTCACATGATTTTGTTTCCTTAAATCCCGTATCTTCTTTCCAATCACTTTTCGTCTCCTTCCTATACAACATAAACCAACCACACCGAATCATCTTTTACATCATTTTCACCATTTCCTTTGTATTATTCGGATTCAGGTGTGGGAAGGGTGCTTCGCGCCTGAATCCTATACGCTAAAAACGCGTCAAACATAACATATGTCTGACGCGTCGATAGAATAATCCAATCTTATAATAATGAAATATCCATGAAACTACAAATAATGCACCTCACGCACAGACATAAAACCTGTCGTTCATAGCTGTGCGAATCGCAGTCAACTATGAACCCTGCTAGAATCTCGCTCATCATGATATATAGTCACAATAAACTGTCTAATGAAATGCATGCGTAATTTCATGATTTTTCCCTCTCTTTCAATAAATGTAAGGATATCATACTACTTTTTGAAAGAAATGGCAATAAACCATTCGTTGAGTTTTAACTTTTTTGAACTGGTTTTTCCAGCTTTCCTGCCGGAACAAAACCATCAAAGATGAATATGCGAAACGATTTTCTCGCCTGTTCCAGTGCTTCCGGGCTGCGAATCGTCCATGCCGCTAATTCTGTGTGATACAATCTGTGACACAATTGTAACGATAACTGATGTTCATATTCGTAATTATAGGCAATAAAATCCGGTTTGGCATAAAAATTCGTCAATAGATTCGTCATACCGATTTTCACATATATAGGCTGTTTACTTTCATTTAACCAATAATTTGTTGACAATTGCCCCCGAATTACCTTCGGATAATGCTTCCGATACCAATGAAGTATCTGCGGATCGAACGACTCAATACAATAAATTCCCGTATAATTTTCCAGATACCCGGATAATGCTTTCGCAGTTTTAATGCCATCTCCGGTAGTCTTGATTTCTATAATCATAGGAATCTTGCCATTCACGATCTCCAATACATCCTTAAATAATGGAATCTGTTCTCCAGAGTCCAATAAATGGTACTGGCATATTTCCCGATAACTACACTTCCACAGTTTTCTAGCCACACCACACATGCGCTTCAGGGATTCATCATGAAACACAACCAACTGTCCATCTGCCGTCAGTTGTACATCCAGTTCAATGCCATAGCCTCCCTCCACTGCACGCCGAAACGCCTCCAGCGAATTTTCCGGCGCCAGCTTTTGATCAAACAACCCCCGGTGTGCAAAGTATACTTCTTCAAAAGGTTTCATACTTCCCGTGCGGCTCCTGTTTGGTTTCAAACATAATAAATACAATATCACCAGTATGATTACAACACATAGCAATACTAGAAACTTCATATTCGCTCTCCCTGACTGCACCGTCGATATTTTAAATCTTTTTGGCTGCTTCCGGAAGAACGTTCTCCGACTATCCCAAGGGTTGATTGATCTTACCAATCTGATTTACCATGAGATTCACTTCCTGTTGCAGCTTTTCCTGGCGTTCTTCCTCCAGAACCTTCTGCTCCTCCTCCGGCTCCATTTCACTATTTGCAATTTCTGTCTTGTTTGTCAGTGCGATACTTAATCCAAAAGCGTTCGCTCCACCATCTGTGATCATAACATCACCTCCTGCCTGCGATACAATAGTTCACTCTTAGTATCTGCCTGCAGAACGATGATATTCATAATGTATATTTCCAAAATTTTTAAATATGTTCTATAAAGATAAAGAATCTTCTAATTTTTTCATAAAATTCATCATAACAATACATTTATGCAGAATCCCGGACCACTCTCCATGCCTCGACCAAACGTTCCAGGCTCCACGCGGCATTGGCAGGACTGGTGGATGGCAGACAAACCGCCTCCCTCCCGATCTGCGGTTGGATGTATTTATGGTATAACTGTTCCGCTTTTCGCCCATTCACATAAATCTGCCGTATCGGAGCTGCCTCCAGTATCTCCGACAAATTATTTGCCACGACATTTTTGATACTGCTATCCGAGGACCCCACAATATCACAAGACTGTATCACATCCCACACTGCTACATGATTCCGCAACAAAAACTCACGCTTCTCCTGCACCGACTGTGGTACTTTCTCATCAAATATGGCAGCCAATACCTTCCAATAACGATTTTGTGGATGACCATAAAAAAATCCGGCTTCTCTGGATTTTACCGAAGGGAAACTGCCTAATATCAGTATTTCGGACCCGGTATCATAGACCGGTCGTATCGGATGTTGTATCATGATTCTCCTCCCTGATGAATA
>JAUNIU010000211.1 GCA_030523265.1 Eubacteriales bacterium
CAAAAAAGATACAGCAGTTGATATCATTCAACTACTGCATCTTTTTATCTACGCTGTGCACATCTGTACTGTTCTCCCCGCAGTGCCACTGACACAGGCCGGATATTTTTTCATGATGCCCACACCCAATGCATAAGGTCCTGTGTGTACACAGATCGTCACGCCGATCTGCACCAGTACAGAAGGCACCGTCACACCCATCTCCGCCAACTGATCATCGATCATTTGTTGAAATACTTTTCCTTCCTCTTCGTCATATCCAAATCCCACATAATAATAATAGTCTTCCGGGTTCTCCCCGCTTTCCTCAAAATGATTCTTCAATAACTCCAGCACCTTCACCATGGATTTCTTACGGCTACGGGCAACACCGGAGGACTCGATCTCTCCATCCTTTAATGTAATCATTGGCTTTAATTTTAACATCGTGCCAGCCATACCCGCTAACTTGCCAATACGACCACCATGCTGCAAATATTCCAGATCCCCTACCGTAAAGAAGATACGGCCACTATCTTTCATCTGTCCCTCTACCGTCTGCACTACTTCATCATAACTGTATCCCGCCTGCTGCATTTTCGCAGCCTCGATCACATGAATTTGCTGCGATACCGTAGCAGCCAGCGAATTGACGATTGTAATCTTCGCATCCGGGTAATCCTCTTCGATTATCTCCTTTGCATTCATCGCCGCATTATAAGAGCCGCTCAGGGAAGTGGTAATCGTGAAACAGATGACACCACGCCCTGCTTCAACATGTGGCAAAAATGCATCTACATAGTTCTGTACCGATGGCAAGGAGGTCTTCGGATATGTCTTGGGATCGCTCACCATTCTCTCATATACCTCCCGAATACCGATCTCATCGATCTCCTTTTGGTATGTTTCTCCATCAAATGATATATAAAATGGTACTACCTGTATATTATATTTTTCCCTTAATTCTAATGTCAGATCACATGCTCCATCACTAATGATTTGAAATTCCATAGGACACCTCTCTTCTGATATTGTATTGCAAAAACGCAGTACAAATCCTCCTAAAACATAGTTTTGATAACTACATTATATCATGCCCAAAACTTCTGTCAATAATAATTGTAAAAAGGCAATACCAACAAGCATTGCCTTTTCCGCCTCTCTTCAGGAATTTTTAATTATATCCATTAATTCCTGCGCATCTTCCTCTGTTAAATTTTCTTCCTGCACCAATGCTGTGATCAGACCCTTATAGGAATTATGATAAAATCGTTCCAAAAAAGTTTTCGTTTCCGATCTGCGATAGTCCTCCATCGCGATCCGGGGACGATATAATTTCCGCCGTCCCTCTTTCTGACAAGTGAGAAATCCTTTCTCTTCCAGTCTCGCCAGAAGCACTTGTATCGTAGAACGAGTCCATCCGCGCTGCTCTCCCAGTATTTCTGCCAGATATCCGGTTCCCACCGGTTTCTCCTCTTCCCAAATCAGGCACATCACCGCCAACTCAGAATCTGGTAATCGTTCCATTCTCTCGTTTTGTTTCTCACGCATTGTCAATCTATCCTTTCTGTTATTGAGACTGCAATTCCACCGTCATCGACTTGGACTCCGTCTCTATATTCGATCCGTTATCTTGTTCTCCATCCCCTAAGTCCATATCCTTCTGCATCGACACACCTGCTTTGGACTCTGATGCAGGACTCTCTGTCTCACTTGGCACACCTTCCGCGTACCCTGATGCAGCTTCTCCTGTCTGTTCCGACATCCCTGCCCCGGATTCCGCGTTTTCTGTACCTTCTTTCTGTTCTGTCAAATCATCCGCTGTCTCTGTCGTCATATGCACTTCCAGTTTACCAGAAACAATCCCGCGCAGTAAAGTGATAACATCCTCCGTCTCAATATCCATGTCAAAAACCGTATCCCATTTCGTAGATAGTATCTCCGGAACAATCTTTGCCACATCCAATTTTTGTTTCTTTAACTGCTTTCCAAACGATTGTACCACATTTTGCGCTCTGCGTGCCCGGGCAAATTCCCCGGTTTCTTTGGTAACCTGACCATTCACCACGGGACTGCCCGCCTCTGATCCGCGGATCCGCAGATATCCCATAGTCTGATCTCCATTTAATGTCTGCTGTCCGGCTTTTACGTTACGATTCTTCTTTTGGGAAATATAGTTGGTACTATTTAAATACTTTGCTTCTTTCTTGGTAAGCGTCAGTTCTACACCACCTACAGCGTCAATCGCCTGCCGTACGGTTTCATATCCGGATACCACATGAGAAGCAACCGACACCTGATATTGCTCTTCCACAGCCGCTGCCAGAGCATCCACACCACCGATGGTATAAGCAGCTCCGATCCTGGTCTTCCCTAATTTCCCCAGATTTTTATATTCCGCATGACTTTTCGCCACCTTCGTATAATCCACCTCTAACATCCTTGGAATATTCCGAATCTCCAACACGCCCTTGTCCTCGTCCACATGTGCCAGTAAGATCGCATCGGCATTGCCTGTCCCTGCACCAATGTTATCTACGCCCACTACCAAAATATACTCATCCTGTATCTTATTTTGATCTGTTTCTTTGCCGGATGCTGTTTTCTGGGATTTTACAACATCGGGATTCTCCCCCTGCTTACCCACTGCCATACTGTACTTCACTCCACCAAAGCCTATCATAGCCAGCAGGATAAGCAGGATTAATCCGATACCCATACGTTTTTTATTTCCCGTCATAATATTTAATAATCTGGTCTTCATATACTCTTTCCCTCCATAAAAGCTGGTGGTCAAAGGTATTTGCGGACAAACTTTCTCCTGCATCGTATGACGCAGAATCATCATACTATACGCCTGCTTTTCCTCATGATCTACCCCTCTTACCACAGCTTCATCGCATAATAATTCCATATTTTCACAGGCATGGCGTACCATCCGGTGTACCAGTGGATGAAACCAATAAATACATTTACAAGCCGTAAATATCCCCTTAAACAATATATCCCCATGTCGATAGTGCCATAGTTCATGCCGGAAAATATACCCATAATCCCTCTCACTGTAATCTTCCACCGGCACTATTATGACAGGCCTGATCACACCACACAGCATAGGTGATGTCACTTCTCTGCTGCAGACCAAATCAATTCTTCTTTTGACATGACAAACTTTCTTTTGGCAAAGAAATGTCTGCCACACCGAAGCATCTACCGGCAACTGCCAACGAACCATGCGATAACGAAATGCAACGTATTCTAATATCGTCTTACAAAACGCAAGTATCATCCCGCAAAACCATACCAATTCTAATATAAAAACAATATGTTGGTACTGCTTTCCTGCCAATCGCATCTTTGCATTATTTTGAAAATTTATGACAGCTGTTTTTGTTGTATCGATCAAAGAATACTTTTGGTTCCCTGTTGATGGTTCCCCTTCCTTTGTCTCGGACACCTGCGGATACTCTGCCCCTCCACTTATTTCCGTGATATCTTCCTGTACATCGTCCGTTTCCGGCAGCACTGTATCTGCCTGATCTGCCGAATTTCCCTGCTGTGCTGTATCCAATGCCATACTGTCCGGTTTTGAGACCACCCCGCTATCGGAAGAGAGCGAAGGAATTTCGATCACGACCCACTGTACATGTATTGGTACTAACATATGACAGGCGATGCAGCACATAATGATATATTGCCAAAGTACGCCATACTTTTTCAGGAAACGACTGACAAAATACAGTAATGTGATCCAAATTGCCCCATATACTGAAAATTCCATAATTCGATGAAAAATCTCCGTCATCTTCGTCTCCTTTCTGTTTCCCTGTTTACAGTTACCTATTCATGAATAGTACATCTTTAGTATAAACACAATAACGACAAATGTCAACATGTTTTAATGACATTTGTCGTTATTGTGTTTATAGTCTCATTATTATTTACCACAATGATTATATCCCAAGGAAGGTAACCTCCGCGATCACCTCCGATGCCCGCAGGCGGGTCGTCCGCACCGTCAGTTCCTTCGCAGCATTCTTACAAAGGGATGTGTTATGGGTTGCCATGCTGACCGATCCCTTCAGAAACAGCATGGACATCATCAGCACAGCCGTATCATGCGCAAACG
>JAUNIU010000212.1 GCA_030523265.1 Eubacteriales bacterium
GGAGCGAAAGCAAAGCGAGCGCCCTTTAGGGCGAGAGCGTAGCATCGCGGGGTAGCGGGAAGCAGGAGCGAAAGCAAAGCGAGCGCCCTTTAGGGCGAGAGCGTAGTGAATAAATTGTACAGGAGGAGACACCTATGATGATAAGCATGTTAAAAGGCAAGATACATCGTGCCGTAGTGAAACAGGCAGAACTGAATTATGTAGGAAGTATTACGGTAGATCCAGAACTGATGGAAGCAGCAGGCATCCTGGAATATGAGCTGGTACAGATCGTGGATGTGGAAAATGGAAATCGCTTTGAGACATATACCATCGCAGGAGAGCGGGGAAGTGGTATGATATGTCTGAATGGGGCGGCGGCACGTCAGGTACAGGTGGGAGACCATGTGATTATTATGTGTTATGCCCAGATGACGCCGGAAGAAGCAAAAGACCATAAGCCATATGTGGTTTTTGTGAATGGAGAGAACCGGATCACGCAGATCTCCCGTTATGAGAAATATGGGGAACTTTCCCCAGAGCAATAGAAAGACCACAGATATATCCCGAGAGATTAGAGATTCTTTCGTGGACAAAGGAAAAAGGAGATGAGGTAATGTTGACAGGAAAAACCGTTGTAATAGGAGTGACAGGCAGTATCGCGGCTTATAAGATTGCGAATCTGGTAAGTATGTTGGGGAAACTTCATGCGGATGTACATGTGTTAATGACACAGAATGCCACAAACTTTATCAATCCGATTACCTTTGAAACATTGACGAATCACAAATGTCTTATTGATACTTTTGACCGGAATTTCCAATACAGTGTAGAACATGTCGCCTTAGCGAAGCAGGCAGATGTGGTTTTGATCGCACCGGCCTCTGCCAATGTGATTGGCAAGATCGCGGGCGGTATCGCGGATGATATGCTGACCACCACCGTGATGGCATGTAAATGTCAGAAAATTATTGCCCCAGCCATGAATACCAATATGTATGAGAATCCCATCGTACAGGATAATTTGCGGAAACTTCGGGACTTTGGCTATGAGGTGATTGATCCGGCGGTGGGGCTGTTGGCATGCAAAGATGTAGGTGCGGGTAAGTTGCCATCCGAGGACACATTATTAGATTATATCCTAAGGGAGATTCGTTTTGAAAAGGATCTGTCCGGGAAACGGGTCATGATTACAGCGGGTCCCACTGTGGAAGCCATTGATCCGGTTCGGTTCCTGACGAATCATTCTACAGGTAAGATGGGATATGCTCTGGCAAAGGTGGCAATGCAGCGTGGTGCACAGGTTACTTTAGTCAGTGGTCCGGTGCATATTGAGCCGCCGCGTTTTGTGGAAATGGTACCAGTGCAAAGTGCAGAAGATATGTACGAGGCTGTGACTGCCAGAGCGGCACAGCAGGATATTATTATCAAGGCAGCAGCGGTGGCAGACTATACGCCTGTGACGGTGGCAGATGAAAAGATCAAAAAAATGGAAGGCGATAGCAGTATTGCCCTAACGAGGACGAAGGATATCTTAGGCTATCTTGGGGAACACCGGACGGATGGGCAGTTTTTATGTGGATTTTCTATGGAAACGGAGAATATGTTGGAAAATTCCCGCAGGAAATTAGAGAAGAAACATTTGGACATGATCGTAGCCAATAATCTGAAAGTAGCTGGTGCTGGCTTTGGTGTCGATACCAATGTGGTAACTCTCATTACCAGAGAGGGAGAAATGGAGCTGCCGCAGATGACAAAAGATGAGGTGGCAGTAAAAATCTTGGATGCGATATTGCGTGGTATACATGTCTGAAAGAGATCCGGAATGGTATGTCCGTGAAATAGAGAGCAGTAGTAAGAGAATGAGTTTGTATAGCATTCTTTTCAGGTGATTTTCTTTGGATTCCTTTCCCTATATTCCCCTTTGTTTTTTATGGGAACTTTTTGGAAGATTGATTTATCTTTTATTATAGAGGGGATGAAATGTAATCATGGAAAGAAAAGGAGAGAAAAAGATATGAAAAGAGTGGTATCTATGATGGTGGTTTTGGCGATGGTATTGACGGTATTTCCGGCGAATGTGTCAGCCAAGACGAAAATGGACAAGAGTAAGGCAAACTTATGTGTAGGAGAGACGTTGACGCTGAAGTTGACAGGTGCAAAAGGAAAGGTGACCTGGAAATCCAGCAAAAATAGTGTTGCAACCGTAAGCAAAACGGGTACTGTTACTGCGAAGAAAACAGGAAACTGTAATATTATCGCGACTAATTCCGGTAAAAAATTCAAGTGCAATATAAAAGTAAAGAAATTACCAAAGAATTACGCAACGGTCAATGGCAAAAAGGTAAAAGTGGGTGAGACGGCAACATTTACTTATAAGATTCAGTCAAAAAAGAAATTATGTAATATTATGATTCACATGAAATATGATAAAAATGCATTGCAGATTATGAGCGATGATAATGATCGTTTTAAGATATGGCTCTGTAACACCATGATTCCCGATTATATGGATAAGGGGAAGACATTTGACTTATATGAACTAGTCGGTGTTGATCCAAAGGCAACGGAATTTGTCTATCGGGGTGTCAATTGTAAAAAAGCCAAAGTTGTGGATAAATTCAAGGTGAAAATATTGAAAAGTGGTAATTACACCATCGATGCAGATTATTATTCTTTCCTTGCTATCAATGGGAAAAAAACAGAATCGGTTAAGAAAAAAGACTGTACCATAACAGTGACGGTTAAGTAGTATAGCAACCGATTGTCCAAAGGGTAATGTAAAAAATCAATATTAATACTCCACTTCCATTAAAAACAATCCCTGTGGAGGTGCGGTGAATCCTGCAGCAGTACGGGATAAGGCCTGAAGAATGGTATTTATTTCTTCAGGCTTTTTTAATCCGATCCCGACTTCCAGCAATGTGCCTGTCAGGATACGCACCATATGATACAAAAAGCCATTTCCATAATAATCAAATGTTATTACATGGTTTTTATCCTCCGCAATATGGATCTGATGGATGTTGCGGAGGGTGGATTTTTTCATATGCTTATTATCACAGAAACTTTTGAAATCATGTTCCCCCTTTAGCATGGCGGCTGCTTGCTGCATGGCAGCCAGATCATAGTCGATATAACCATCTTGATTCGGTCTGGTATAATGCTCCGCAGAATTTGGTACAGCGATGTGGCAAAGCTTCCCCTGTTCTTTGGCAAGACCATAAAAGTAATCTTTGTCCGTAAAGCGGGTCAGATATTTCCGTTCAAATAGATTGGCTACCATAGCATTATCAATCCGGTATTGGTAATGTTTACTGGAAGCATTCAGACGGGCATGGAAACGGGAAGTAGTCTCGCAGATTGATAAAATACGGATATCCTGAGGGAGATATTGATTGAGATAGTACATCACTTCTTTTGCAGTGACACTGCTGTTGGTTTTGAAATTTGCTACTTGTCCCAAAGCATGGACACCAGCATCGGTGCGTCCGGAGCCATGGATCTCAATGTTTTCTTTGGTCAATTTTGAAAGAGAATTTTCAATGCGACCTTGTATGGTATTGTCTGTATTGCCCTGTTTTTGCCAGCCGCTATAACGTGTGCCATCATAGGCGATGGTCATGCGATAATTATTCATATGGATCTCCAGTCTGGAGCGTAAGCAACGGGGCAACGAGAAATTCGCATATGCGGCAAACTTGACGCATTGCAATTTTCTCGTCTGCCATTAGAGCTACTTGTGACGCTCCGACACAATATAGCTGGCGTGAACAAGTTCATGTAACACATATCCTCATTCAAATTTATCGGTATCTCGCTATAGTGTCAAGAGATTTGAACACATTTTTTTAACATTCTGAACGCATTTTCTTCATAAGCATTGACTATATTGAATTATGTAATTAAAACGTAATAGAACTTAATCAGGAAAGAGGTGCAGACTATGGAATTTAAGAAATTCATGGCCTACAGTTGCATGATGGCTCTGATCATATCTGTGTTTACCGGGTGTGGTTCTGAGAGTGCATCAAAGGACACGGAGACATCAACCAAGACAGTGCAAGTGACAGAAATTGATGGGGATCAAGTG
>JAUNIU010000213.1:0-2165 GCA_030523265.1 Eubacteriales bacterium
TTCATGTTCATTCTTTTGCCATCATCGCCACAAATTCCATCGTGCTTCCTGGTATTGAAATTCATGGGGATTCGCTCATTGGAGCGGGAACTATTGTCAACAGAGATGTGGAGAAGTTTTCGGTCGTAGTAGGCAATCCTGGTAGATGCAGAGGCGATATTCGAGAAATAAAAAATAAGGAAACCGGAGAAACTTATTATCCTTGGAGATATCATTTTGACCGCGCCATGCCGTGGCAGAATTATGGCTTTGATGATTGGTTTGCATCCTTAGATGATGAAATGAAAAGTATGCTTTTCCGATAGTGATACGCTATCTTTCTGACATTCGGAACTGCAAAAGGACAAGTTAGTGTAAAGTCTATTGAATCATGAGGGCTTTACACTTTTTTATCGAACAGGAAATTCCTCCTATTGTGGGATTGCCAACTTTGTTTTCTCAGAGAAAAATACTAGCCAGTCACATCAGCTTATGTTAGAATACAGGGAAGAAAGTCATTTGATCAAAGGATACTGGAGGATAGAAAGATGGCAAAGAATGTACAGAAAAAACAGACGGAAAAGAAATATCCGCTTGTCATATTACTTCCATTGATTATGGTGTTGGCGGTGATTCCGCTTTTTTTACGGCAATATAGTTATCAAACCGGTTTGACTCAGTATGATTGGTTTCAGGGGCCGGAAAGCACATCGGATATGTTTCTGCATTGCAAAATGGTATGGCTCTATGCCATGTTTATTGTGATCCTGTGTTTCATGATCTATATGATCTTTTCGGAGGAGATCAGACCGATATGGGATCGTATGCTGATACCGATCTTTGTGTATGGCGGTTTGAGTTTGGTATCTGCTTTGGTTTCTGTGAACCGGCATTATTCTTTTGCGGGCATCTATGAGCAGTTTGAGCCTGTCTGGATGCTATTGGGTTATGTACTGCTGGTATATTATGCATTCTATATTCTATATCAGGAAGCGGCGGTAAAGCGTCTGATACCATGGTTTGTAGCAGGGATTACCGTGATGACGGTATTTGGCGTGTTACAGGCGGTCAAACTTGATCCGCTTCATACAAAATTTTTCCAGAGTTTCATATTGACAAATAAGGATTTGGTCGGGAAGCTGGAGTTTGCTTTTGAAGAGGGGCGGGCCTTTTTGGCATTGTACAATCCGAACTATGTAGGGTTCTATGTGGTTATGGTGGTTCCGGTGCTGATTGCTCTGTTGCTGCATACGAAAAAGATCTATGCCCGTATTGGATATGGAGTTTTGGCAGCAGGGATGGTATTTGTGCTGTTTGCCTCCCAGTCCCGTGCCGGTATTTTGGTACTGATTGTCACATTCTTCATTATGCTGTTATGTATGCGCAAGATCTTTTTCAAAAACTGGAAATTAACATTGGGGATCATCGTGATCGCCGGGGTTGGTTTTGTCGGGATCAATCTTATGAATCAAAACGCATTGCTTAATCGTATGCGTTCTATGTTTGATACTTCCACGCAGGAATACGCGTTGGAATCCATAGAAGCAGATAAAGATGTAACTTTTACTTATCAGGGAAATGAAGTCCATTTTACGGTGGAAGTGGCAGATGATTCCACGGTCTTTCATGTGGTGGATGGGGATGGTAAATCGGTGGCGTTTACACCGCAGAGTGCCACAACCAACCAGATCACCGATGAACGGTTTCCGTTTATCTTCGGGCCGATCCAAAGTAATTCGTTTACCGGATTTTATGTAGGGGTGCCGCAGATAGGGACAGAAAATGCTGCCAATCTCTCGTATCGCAAATGGCTTTTTAGCAATCAGTTAAAGCAGGGAGATACATCCTACTATCTCAAAGGAGCCGGAAATTCCTTATTTCATATGAAGAAATATAGTCAGGGGGATGGGTATTTTGCAAAGCATTATCAGTTTGCCAATAAACGTGGTTATATCTGGGCGAGAACCATTCCATTATTAAAGAATATAAAATATGCGTTATTGGGATCGGGACCGGACACCTTTGTGATCGCGTTCCCAAATGATGATCTGGTGGGTCTGTATAACTCCGGTCATGACAATGAGGTGATTACCAGACCGCACTGTATGTATCTGCAGATTGCGGTACAGACGGGTATCCCTTCTCTGATTGCATTTATGGTATGTTATGGATGGTATCTGATACGC
>JAUNIU010000213.1:2175-4067 GCA_030523265.1 Eubacteriales bacterium
TTATATTGGAAACTGCAGTATGACAGCTATATGGCTAAGATGGGGGTAGCAGTGATGGTATCTGTGATTGGTTACCTGATTCTGGGACTCACCAATGATTCCTGCGTGGCGGTATCCCCGATCTTTTTTGTACTGACAGGTCTTGGTATGGGCATTAACCGTCATTTGCAGCAGAAGGATGTTAAATGATTAACAGAACTCCAAGATTGCGAATGAAGCCGCTTTTCAAGAAATGGTAGTGAAGTATGCGATAACGTTTGGTGAACCAATTTGTCTGTGGAATCGTGGCGAATTGGTTCACCAATTCTTTTTTCGCAGGTTCTAACTGATCTCCGTATATCTGTAAAAAGGCCGATGCCTGTTCGCAGGTGCGATATAAAACCTGACGTTGTTTTCGCAGATTTGATATTCGATCCCGGATATAACTGGTCTGGCTGATATTTCCAACCACATTATTTCCGTGTTGGCGATAGAGTAATAAAGGTTCATCCAAAAAAGACACACATCCAAAGGAGGCACCGATGAGGGCGATCCACCAGTCATGCATACGGATTTGTGGAGGGCATGTGGTGATCTTTTGCTGGAGTGCATGATTGAATAATATGGTGCAGCCAATCAGTTTGTTTTCCATTAACAGATGTGCCAGATCTAAAGCATCTGTATGATAGCCGCTTTGACGTTGAAAAGAAGGGGCTAATTGCTCTAAATTTTGATCCACAACGCAGGCATCGCCAAAAACAACGATGGGTTGTCCGGGCATAGTTTGTTCAAGAGATTCCATGTGTGCTACTGTATGAGAGATTTTGTCTTTCATCCATATATCATCCTGATCGCAGAACATATAGTAATCGGCGGATACCATTTGACATCCCTCGAGAAAGTTGCGGATGACACCATGGTTTTCCGTGTGGTGATGTCCTATGATTTTGTGGGGATAAGATTGCATATATTGTTCGATGATATCCCAGGAATCGTCCCGACTATTGTCGTCAAAAATGTGTAATGTGAAATTTTGATACGTATTTTGTAATATAGAATCTATTTGTTCTGCCAAATAAGCAGCACCATTATAAACAGCCATAATAATACAAATGTGTTTCATATAGAATACCTCAATTTCTATGGATTTGAAATAAGTCAAATATAGTGTAGCAAAAGGGGGATAGTAATGCAAGAAATTCCATCTGGCATGTATAAAACATTGCTTTCTTGACATGATATGAAATATATGTTATTTTCAGTTTTAGGTAATTTTTGGAGAATGTTTATAAGATTTTTATAAATAGGGGCGATATAGATGGAAAAGCTTAGTCAAAGGAAGAAATTTGTAATAGCAGTCATATGTGCTTTTTGGGCAAGTATTGGATTAAATATACAGATGACTGTGTTTTCGATAAAGCAGTTGCAGGACAATGCTGGGATCGAGGGGATGCATAGTTGGTTTCGCATGATTTGGGACATCAAGATGTCGTTAAGTGGATATTCGGTGAAAGAATTAATCCTGACAGCATTACTGGTTCTTGTATTTTGGAAAGCGTTCCAGGTGACGGAGAGGAGAATATGGAAGATATCGATCCTGCCAGCAGCCTTGTTTGCTTTTTTTGAGGTATTTGGAAAAAGTTTTAAGGAGACAGCAAGCTGGGGCGAAGTGTTTGACACCTCCAGAAATATGGTGAAGGCAGGCGTTAAATATGTGGGATTGTTTCTATTATTTTATGTGATCTGTGTGATCGGAATATATTATCTGCGGGAGAAGAATTGGCTTACTACTGCCAAGAGGGAAGAAAGATCATGGTTTACCCATAATTGGAAATCATTATTTGTTGTGTTCGCACTTATCCTGTTGATGTGGCTGCCATATGCGGTCGCAGACTTTCCAGGTCTGACGAATT
>JAUNIU010000214.1 GCA_030523265.1 Eubacteriales bacterium
GCATGGTGCAAGTTTACGAAGAGGCGCATAAATAAACGATCGAAACGGTAAAGCACTAGACCTTCATTAAGGCGTAAGGTTGCTGGCGGAATCTGCATTGCCTGCCGGATTTCCCTTCAATACTCTTCCGCTGACAGACGCAGGGCAGACATTACGGCAGTATATAATAAATCAGGAGATAACCACAAGTTATTCTTATAAAATAGGGAAAATAAAACTCTGGAAAAATAGGGAAAGTCAAACCCCGGAATCTATTGCAGAATTGGTAGTCTTAACGTATAATGAGACTATTAAATTACGGGAAAGAGGAGGAGGAGCTATGTTATCATTACCGGCTGTGTTTAGTGACCATATGGTGTTGCAGCGAGGGAAAAATATTGCTGTGTGGGGAGAATCGGATGCGAAAAGGATTCGGGTGACACTGGCAGGTCAGACTGTGGAGGCATCGGTGATAGAAGGTGCTTTTCAGGTATTATTGCCTCCGATGCAGGCAGGCGGACCTTACGAGATGCAGATTACAGATGATAAGGATACGGTCACATATCAGGATATTATGATCGGGGAGGTATGGCTGGCCGGGGGACAGTCCAATATGGAGTTGGAATTGCAAAATAGCCAGAATGGGGCAGAGGTAGTGAAGCATATCCACAATGATCAGGTACGGTTTTACTATACGCCGAAGGTGCCATGGGTAGGAGAGAAGCTATATGAGGCAGAGGCAGATAGTCATTGGGATCTGTGTACCCCTGAGACAGCGGGACGCTGGTCTGCAGTGGGGTATTATTTTGCAGAAAAACTGGCAAAGGAGCTAGGAGTAACTGTGGGCGTGATCGGGTGCAACTGGGGCGGCACTTCCGCGTCCTGCTGGGTTGGCAGGGAAACCTTAGAAGGAGACAGAAAGATCCAGCAGTATATCAAGGAGTATGACGAGATCGTTGATGCACAGGACCCGGAGCAATATATCCGGGACAGGGAAGCCTATCTGGTGTTTCAGGCGGAATTTGATAAAAATGTGGGGCATTATTATGAGACTGCGGAAAATCCCACATGGGAGGAAGCACAGGAATTATATGGAGAAAATCAATATCCGGGTCCTATGGGGCCGCGTTCGGAAAATCGACCATGTGGTCTGTATGAATCCATGTTACAAAGGGTATGTCCTTATACTTTAGCAGGCTTTTTATATTATCAGGGAGAAGAGGATGACCACCGCCCATACACCTATTACGAATTGTTATGTGGTCTGGTGCGTCAGTGGCGACAGGATTGGCAGGATGATACACTGCCGTTTATGGTGGTACAGTTGCCGATGTTTCAAAATGGTGGGGAGCCGGATTATCAAAACTGGCCTTTTATAAGAGAGGCGCAGATGCGTTTGTTCCAAACCGTGAAAAACACGGGGATCGCTGTGATCTTAGACAAAGGTGAGTATGGCAATATTCATCCCGTAGAAAAGGACAGTGTAGGAATGCGTCTGGCAGATCAGGCATTATATCAGGTGTATGGAAAGAAAGAGGAAGAAGAAGTCTATGGACCGATATATCGTACATACCGGATTCAGGATGGACAGATGATTATCACGTTTGATTATGCGGAACAGGGATTTCATCAGACCGAAGATACCATCACTGGTTTTGAGGTGGCAGGAGAGGATCAGAAGTATTATCCGGCGACTGCGGACATACAGAACCATGAGATTGTATTATCGGCTTGTCAGGTGACAGAACCTGTATATGCAAGGTATTGCTGGACCAATTACCGGGAGGTGACGCTGTTTGGTGCAAATGATCTGCCGGTTGCTCCATTTCGGACGTCGCGCCTGGATGGTGCGGTTGCCACTGGAAGTAGAAATTGTGGAGAATTTTCACAGCATTTTGCACAGGAAATTGTATAGAGCAGATAGGAGGGATGAGTATGATTCCGGGAATTATTGTATTCGTTGTAGTTGTGTTGCTAGTTGTGTTTGTAGTGAGCGGTTATAATAAGCTGGTCCGTGGGAAAATTACCATTGATGAGGCATTTGCCACGATGGATGTCTATTTGAAAAAGCGTTTTGACCTGATACCGAATCTGGTGGAAACGGTCAAGGGGTATGCCAAGCACGAGGAAGGCACTTTAGCAGAAATGGTACAGTTGCGCAGTCAGAATTATAATAGCATGACCGAAGAGGAAAAGTTAGCGTCCGGGGCGGCAATATCCCAGATGGTTCCTAAGATCATGGCATTAGCAGAAGCATATCCGGATCTGAAGGCAAATCAGAATTTTCTGGATCTGAGTAAGCAGTTAAGCCAGATTGAGGATGATATTGCCAATGCCAGAAAGTATTATAATGGCGCAGTGAAGCAGTATAATTATAGTGTCCAGATGTTTCCAAATAGTCTGATTGCAGGCATATTCCACTTTGAGACGAAAAAGATGTATGAAGTGGAAAATGACGCAGAGAGACAGAATGTGCAGGTGAAATTTTAGTGAAAAAGCGATATATCAGGATGGGACTGTGGTTGTTGCTATGGCTAATGGCAGGGATGTATCCGAGGCAGGCAGAGGCGGCAGAACCCTATGAAATTACCAGTTATGTTGTGACGATCCAGGTGTCTAATGATAATGTCTGCCACGTACAGGAGAATATCGGGGTTCGTTTTAATGAACTAAGACACGGAATTTATCGTGATATTCCGATATCTTACACGGTCAGTCGTTCGGATGGCAGCAGTCATAAAGTGCGTTCCAAGGTATCGAATGTGTCCTGCAGTGAACCATACACAACCAGTCGTTCCAATGGAAATTATCGTCTCAAGATTGGTGACGAAGATCAACAGTTGTTGGGGGACAAAGAATATCAAATCACTTATGATTATGCTTTGGGAAAAGACCCGTTAAAGGGAATGGATGAGTTTTATTATAATATCATTGGCACCGGATGGGATACCACGATACAAAATGTATCCTTTGCAGTGATCATGCCGGATTCGTTTGATGCAGAAAAGGTGGGGATGTCTTATGGAGCGGAAGGGGATCTCTTGTACAAAGGGCTGCATTATCAGGTACAGGATAATACTTTGGCAGGCAGTCTGGATGCTTCTGTGATTCTACAGCCGAATCAGGGCATTACCTTGCGCATAGAGCTTCCGGATGGATATTTTGTCTACAATCCGGATTTTCCGTTGCCGGCAGTTTCGGCGATGGTCATAGCTGCCTTGTCAGCACTTGCCGCCTTTGTGATGTGGCTATATTATGGCAAAGACGATCCGGTGATTGAGACAGTGGAATTTCACCCGCCCGCTGCGTTAAACAGTCTGGAGGTGGCATTAGCCTACAAAGGGGAAGTGGATGGGGAAGATGTGGTTTCTCTGGTGGTCTATCTGGCACAAAAGGGATATCTATCCATAGCCGGGCAGGGGAAAGATTTTGTACTACATAAACAAAAAGAATATGATGGCAATAACCGGGTGGAGCGGATCTTTTTCCATAATTTATTTGCCAACCGGGAGATGGTAACGAAGTCAGATCTGAAAAATTCTTTTTATAAAACGATCCATAAGATTACGGATATGATGAACTCCAAGCGAAACCGCCGTATTTTGTTTTATGAAAGTTCTATGAATAAAAACTGGCTGTTCTATCTTATGGCTTTGCTCTCCATCGTGTTATCCCTGTATCAGCCATTGGCAAATGGTGGGCAGGAAAAAATCGGGGCACTGATTACCTCCGTGGTTTTGGGAGGTATCCTGATCTTTGTCATACAGTCGTTGATGCAGCCAAAGCAATGGATCGCTGCGATTTATATCATCATTTGGTCGTTTAGTTTTTTAGGTATATCGGGTGTGATGGTATGGCAGACGATCGTGTATGCGGATCTGGCATATCAGATTTCCTGCGTATTCTGTATATTGGCCAGTCTGGTGATCCTGTTTTTCCTGCACTATATGCCGAAACGAACCGAATACGGCACTCGGATATTGGGATATATTCAGGGATTTCGTGAGTTTTTGCTGACAGCAGAAAAGGACAAATTAGAAGCGTTGGTAGAGGAAGATCCCCAGTATTTCTATGATATTTTGCCGTAT
>JAUNIU010000215.1 GCA_030523265.1 Eubacteriales bacterium
CCGGATGCAATTTATGTGCATATTGCCCATGCTGCTATAAGCAGCATGGCCTTTTTACATGAAAAATAGTTCCAAACTAAAAATACGGAAACTCAAGCATTCTTTTTCTTTGCATACCAACAGGTTATATGCTATAATAGAATGATATTGTGGGTGTGTGGGTGCGTTGTGTGCCAAAACAGCACAAAAATGAGGTAAATAATGGAGGAAAACAACATGGCAGAGAAGAAAAACATTTTGACGGAAGAAGGTCTTGCGAAATTAGAGGACGAGTTACAGGATCTGAAAGTAAATAAACGTAAAGAGGTGGCGACAAAGATTAAGGAAGCCCGTGAGCAGGGAGACTTGTCCGAGAATGCAGAGTATGATGCTGCCAAAGATGAACAGAGAGATATCGAGATTCGTATTGAGGAGATCGAAAAGATCTTAAAGAATGCAGAGATTGTGACCAATGATGATGTGGATGCAAATGGTATTAATATCGGTTCTACAGTCCGTATCAAAGATCTGGAGTTCGATGAGGAGATGGAATACAAGATCGTTGGTTCCACCGAGGCAGATGTTTTAGGGAATAAGATTTCCAACGAATCACCGGTGGGTGTTGCCCTGATCGGATCTAAGGTGGGGGACACGATTGAAGTAGAGACTCCAAATGGAGAGATGGTTCAGTACGAGATTTTGGAGATAAAGTAGAAGGGAGCTAGGAAAAGTGGCAGAGCAGCAAAAGAAGCAACAGGCATCACAGGATATCAATGCGCTGTTGAAAGTCAGAAGAGAAAAGTTGGATAATTTGCGGGAGGCAGGCAAGGATCCTTTCGTGATTACGAAATATGATGTATCCCATCATTCCCAGGAGATCAAGGAGCGTTATGATGAACTGGAGGGAACCGAGGTTACGGTAGCGGGCCGTATGATGTTTAAGCGGGTAATGGGCAAGGCATCATTTTGCAATATTCAGGATTTGCAGGGTAAGATTCAGGCATATGTAGCCAGAGACGATATTGGAGAGGATTCATACAAGGATTTTAAAAAGTATGATGCAGGTGATATTTTAGGAATCCGTGGTAAGGTGTTTACTACCAAAACCGGCGAGATCTCCATTCATGCCGAGGAAGTGACTTTGCTGTCCAAGAGTTTGCAGATATTGCCGGAGAAGTATCATGGACTGACAGATACAGATACCCGTTATCGTCAGCGGTATGTGGATCTGATCATGAATGAAGATGTGAAAGATACATTTGTGAAGCGATCCAAGGTATTAAGCAGTATTCGCCGTTATCTGGATGAACAGGGATTTATGGAGGTGGAGACTCCGATGTTGGTTTCCAATGCCGGTGGTGCCTCTGCCAGACCATTTGAGACCCATTTCAATGCGTTGAATGAAGATTTGAAATTGCGAATTTCTTTGGAATTATATCTCAAGCGTCTGATCGTGGGTGGATTGGAGCGCGTATATGAGATTGGTCGTGTATTCCGTAACGAAGGTCTGGATACCAGACATAATCCGGAATTTACTTTGATGGAATTGTATCAGGCATATACAGATTATCATGGCATGATGGACCTGACCGAGAATTTGTACCGTTATGTGGCAAAGGAAGTGACCGGGTCTGAGATTCTTACCTATGGTGAGCATGAGATGGATCTGTCAAAGCCATTTGAGCGTATTACCATGGTGGATGCGGTGAAGAAATATGCAGATGTGGACTTTGACCAGGTGGCAGATACGGCAGCAGCGAAGAAATTAGCCGATGAACATCATATTGAGTATGAAGATCGTCATGAAAAGGGTGACATTCTGAATCTGTTTTTTGAGGAATATGTGGAAGATCATTTGATTCAGCCAACGTTCGTGATGGATCATCCGATCGAGATTTCTCCATTGACCAAAAAGAAACCAGAAGATCCAAACTATGTGGAGCGTTTTGAGTTCTTTATGAATGGCTGGGAGATGGCAAATGCATACTCCGAGTTAAATGATCCGATCGACCAGAGAGAACGTTTTGAGGCACAGGAGAAGGCGCTTGCGGCAGGAGATGATGAGGCGGAGCATACGGATGAGGATTTCCTGAATGCATTGAGTATCGGTATGCCCCCAACGGGTGGTATCGGATTTGGTATTGACCGTATGGTCATGATGATGACAAATTCGCCAGCGATCCGGGATGTTTTGTTATTCCCGACGATGAAGTCGTTGGATAAATAAAGCCTTTAAGGAAAGGGTTTGTGAGAGATTGTCAGTAAGAGAGAGAAATTTGATTTAATATTGATGAACGAAAATAGACTGTAGATTAGATTCTGATCTGCAGTCTATTTTTGCTTTCATAACCCCACCCAACCCCCAATTATAATTTAGGAACTTTTTTGTGTTTCAAAGTATCTTTATATATAGGGAGAGAAAAGAGACCGTTTAAGAAAGTGATCGATATCGATTAAGTGATGGGAATCTATATAGCAGATTATTATATGTCCCTAAAAGGTTATAAACGATGAATAGAAATTTACGGTTTGTGCCAGAGGCACAGGCATGTAAAAATAAATTGCATAGATTTCTATGCAGAAAATGGAGGAAAATTATGAAATTAAAGCAACGGAACAGAAAGTGCGTAGCCTGTCTTTTGGCAATCATTTTGGGCATTTCCCCTGTCTTTTCGTCAGGGAATGCGGCTACCGCACAGACAGAGGGAGTAAATTCCACGCAGGACAGCACAGTTATAAAGAATCCGGTCATTGCGGCAGAAGATGGAAAAGTCACATGGGACTGTATCTGGTTCGGCAATTACTGGCAGCAGGAGTATATCCCCCAGCCGGGAAATATGCCGGAAGAAGGGGAAAATGATGTAGTACATACCGATGATGATGGTACGAAATATATTGTCCGGGCAGACAAAAGCTGTTATAAGTACGAGCCGATCAAGTGGCGTGTGCTGTCAGTCAGTGAGGATGGCACGGATGCATTCCTGCTGGCAGACCAGTGTCTGGAGGCAAGACCGTATCACACGGAAAACAGCGATACAGTCACATGGGAGACTTGTGCTCTCCGTGAATGGCTGAATGGAACATTTATGCAGGAGGCATTTTCCGAGGGCGAGCAGGAAGCGATCAGGAAGACAGAGATTGATACCCCTTCTTATGATGGTGGTGCAGAAGTGTCAGCAGAGGGTGGCGCAACGATCGAGGATAATATCTATCTGCCATCGCTCGATGATATAATAGACAGAAAATATGGTTTTACAAACAACTTCGATGATTCTTCTGGTTGTGACTATTCTGGTACAGAGACAAGACTCGTAAACAGCAGCGACTTTGCAGAATCATGTGAAAATGGATGGATGTCAAAAGCTTATCTGCTAAGAACACTTGGAGTTACAGAAGAGGACGAAAAGTATGTACTCTTCTGTAACGAGTACGGAAGGATTTCTCTAACATTTGATGAAGATGTGAATGTAACGCACGGTATCCGTCCGGTTCTTCATTTGGATTTAAGTAAGACAGATGTTTGGAGCTATGCCGGACAGGTAAAGCAGGATCGGACGGAAATTGCGCCAGATGCCACACCAGCTGTACCGACACCAACCCCGACAACACAGCCAAATGTCACGATGGCGCCGGGACAGGTGTATCCCCAAAATCCGGTGGTATATGAGGATGATTTGAAAAAGAACACATGGGATTGTATTTATTTTGGAAAATACTATAATACAAAATTTACGCCTTCTGTCCTGTCAGAGGCAGGGCAGCATGATACAATGCAGACAGATGAGGATGGAGAGTATCTGGTTCGCCACGAGGAAGGATATTTTCGGTATGAGCCGCTGAAGTGGCGTGTTCTTTCCATCAATGAGGATGGTACGGATGCATTTGTAATGGCAGATCAGGTCATAGATGTGGCACAGTATTATTCCAGGGATGACGTGGAGATTACATGGGAAAAGAGTGATATAAGAAAGTGGCTTGCCGGGGACTTTATGACCGCAGCATTTACCGACGGGGAACAGGAAAAGATTTTGACTTCCCAGATAAGTACGCCGGACAATCAGTGGTCCGGGGAGTCGGGTGGAA